>CANDMV010000179.1 GCA_947385875.1 uncultured Eubacterium sp.
TGGGGAGTGCAGATCGCGGGAATGATTTTTCAAACACGCTCTAGGAGAGGGAATCTGCCCGGTCTGCAGGCATCCGTTCCAGAATGCAAGAAGCCCTAAGCATTCTGCGTTTACGCTGTGGCACCGTACGGTCGCGGCACCTAGTACACCCTAGCTGAATGCCAGCAGCTAAAGGTGCCGCTTCTGCTCCGCCGAATTTCTCATGCTTAATGATTATGTCAGCCAGAGATGATGATGATTAAAAACATGCTTTTATTTTTCAAGTCACCAAAAGACGGGACAGCTCCCATCACCCGGCGTCCGTGCATCCATAACAGAAGTAGTAAGTTCTATCCAATTTCTTTACGCATTTTTAAAAGTATCTTTTTTTCCAGCCGGCTTACCTGCACCTGGCTCATGCCAAGCTGCTGCGCAGTCTGTACCTGTGTCTGATCTTGAAAATATCTCAGTTCAATCAGCTGTCTTTCACGTGCCTCTAGATGATCCATCAGCTGACAAACCAACAGATTATCTAATAATTTTTCTTTTTCCGGATCCTCCGAAGCGCCATGCACTGCTGCATTCTGAGCAGAACCAGATCCAACTCTCTGTCCCATCCCTTTTCCTGCTGCAATCTGATCAACCAGATACAATTCACTTCCATCTGCCTGATACACACTGCGGTAAATGGATTCTACCTCCATATTTGCTTCCAGCGCCATGACAATATCTTCACGGCTGAGACCAGTTTCTAGTTCCAGCTCCTGCATCGTAGCCTCGCGCCCATTTTTCTGGCTTATTTTTTCAGCCGCCTTGCGCACCCGCCAGCCATTTTCCTTCAGGCTCCTGCTGATGCGCACAAGCCCGTTATCTCGCAGAAATCTGCGTATTTCACCGCTGATGAGCGGAACTGCATAAGTAGAAAAAGCAACCTCATATGTAAAATCAAATTTCTCGATCGCTTTCATGAGCCCGATCACACCGATTTGAAATAATTCTTCCCTGTCATGTCCCCTATGCTCATACCGCTTGACAATGCTTCCTACCAGTCCCATATTCTGCATCACCAAATCCTCTTTTGCACCCTGATTGCCCTGCTGAGCCTTAGCCAGCAAAGCCATTGTCTCGTTCATAACGCGGTCATGCCCCTGCTCCGAGCTGTTTTATCATTCGTACTGTCGTCCCCTGTCCAGGCGCAGAATTCACTTCCACGTCATCCATAAAAGCCTCCATAAAGGCAAATCCCATGCCGGAACGCTCCAGTTCCGGCCTTGTCGTATAAAATGGTTCCTTTGCCTTGGCTACATCTTCGATTCCTTTGCCATAATCGACCACTTCGATCTGTATCTGCTGCTTTTCCTTTGCACAGGTTAAATATATTTTGCCTATACGGTTATCATAACCATGTATAATCGAATTTGTTACCGCCTCTGAAACAGCTGTTTTCACATCTGCAAGCTCGTCCAGCGTCGGATCCAGATCTGCTAAAAAAGCTGCTACCGCTACCCTTGCAAATCCTTCATTTACTGAATAAGAATCAAAGCGGATGCTCATTTCGTTCCGGTTCCTTTCATCCTGATTCTCCATCTCTTCTCGTTCCACACTAATCACCTTTTGTCCCATATCACCATGACTTATCACGCTATTCCACTTCTCATTCTGCCGGTTCAGTTCCATCATATGCCGCCTCCATTTCCGTTCTGCCCCATCTCATTCCCCTGTTCATTTCCATCATATGCTGCCTCCGTATCCATCAGCTTGTGCAGTCCTGATATGCGAAAAATTTTCTGTATCCGGTCATTCATATGCTGAGCCTTTACCCTTCCTCCGCAGTAATTCATATTTCTGCATCTGCCAATCAGCACTCCGATCCCGGAGCTGTCCATAAATTCTGTTCCTGAAAAATCAAAGACCAGACTCCTCACCCGGTATGAATCAATCAGTAAATCTGCTTCCATCCGCAGCTGCTCTGCGCTATGATGATCGAGTTCCCTCGGCATAGAGATTGTTAGACAGCCTGCTTTCAGTTCGTAATGACATTCCATTCAATTTCCCTCCTATAATTTCTATAACATATCCTATTATTAATAAAAAAGACGCTGATCCTCCAATCCTGATCAACGTCTTTCGTAATTCACACTACCGTTTATAAATACTGTACTGCGTTCCTATACCCACAGGGCACGGCATGGAGAATCATCCATGCCGAATCACACCTCTATGGCTGCACCTGATTTCCCATCTGAGCCTGTACCTGCTCTAGATAGCCTTTCGCGTTTTGTGACAAATAAGAAGTCGGATATTCATCAATCACCTTCTGGTACAGCTGGGCAGCTTTATCATACTGCTGCAGTATACGATACGACTGTGCCAGATAATAAATGGCGTGACCGTCATTATAAGTATCATCCACATCAACTACATTCTGCAATAATTCAGCAGCCGTCTCATAATGTCGCTGCATGTACTCAGAATGCCCTTCATTATAAGTCTCCTCTAGATATTTACCCTGAATCTCCGCCTGAATGGAATCATACAGCTGCTTTGATGCTGCATCCAGTTGATCGCCCTCTATGCCTGCCAAAATATCTTTTGCCGCTTCAACCTCTCCATCCTCATAGGACTTGTATGCTGACAACAGCTTTTGATAACCGTCTGCCTGAGTTTTAGACTCATCACGGTCCTGCTGGGCATCTTTCATATCTTTTGTCAGCTTCGATACCTGATCCTCCAGCTTCTGAATCGTCTGATTCTTCGTCTCTATCATTTCATCCGCGCTTGCAGCAGCTTCTTTTGCATCCTTTTGAAGATTCTGGCGTATATTAGGAACAATTAAAAAACAAGTGACTGTTACTCCAATCGCAAGTCCTACCAATATATTAATAATCATCATCAGCCCAGAATTATCCCTTAGATTAGTAGGCTGTATAATCGTATCATTGCCATTATGGTATTCCACTTTGCTTTCTTTCTTCTTTCGTTTTTTCCCTTTCACTTCTGTCTGACCTGCCTGCTCACTAATTTCAGCCAGATAACGCATGGTCGTTGTATTGCTGCGGTCAATCTGTTCTGCAGTCCGCAGTGATTTCCTGGCCAGATCAAGCTTTTTGTCACGAATGTACAAAAGCGCCAGCAGCTGATGTGCTTTTACCAGCTTTGGATTTGTCGATAGTATTTTTTTCAGCTGAATCACTGCCAGGTCTGTGCTGTCCTGCTGGCAGTAAATCAATGCCTGATTATATTTTTTGATCGTCTGGCTGATCGTATTGAGCAGTGCCGGATTACTCTGCACATCATTCAGATAAATATCAGCAATATTATCCTTATCCCGATGATTTTTGCTGATGACCCACTCACTTAAGGCGGATACCGTCTCTCCCATTTCATAATATATAAGTCCCAGCAGATTTCTAGCCTGAATATTTACCTTATAATACTGCAGGCTCATCCTTAACGCATCGATTGCTCCTGATAAATCTCTTACCTTTGCCCGTTCCAAGCCTACATTATATAAATAATTGGAAGTGGCTATGAGCTTTTTATATACCTTAACATTCATTCCGCATTTCGGACAGGTCTCTTCCGGCCCTAAATGTGTCCCGCACTTAAAACACTCCATCTATGCTCCTTCCTGAATAATACTCGCAATCACTAAACACTAAAATCTGCCAATTCATACGACTCACGAATAAAAAGCTAAATAACTGCGGCTGATTTATGACCCGCGAGTAAATAAGCGGCAGTAAACCTTATTAACGATTACGTCTTGCTTCCCTCATCATTTCCTGAAGGATGTCCGTCATATCAGTCAGATCATGGCTGTATATCGCTTCTTCTGCTTCTTCCACTTCAAGGCTTGGCTGAAATTTCTTTAATTCTTCTTCAAAGTCTATCATCTGTAATCCCTCCATCTGATTCTCTTAAACGAATCTATTATAGCATATCTATTCGCTTTGTAAAGAAACGGTTATCTTGTTTTTTCTTTCTTTTTCTCCACTACACAGCAAATCTGACAAACAGGAGGCCGGAAACTTCCAATAGGCCGGATGCCGTTACTTTTTACAGCACAGCCGCTTTGGGGCCGGAGTGTGAAAAGGTCAAAAAATCGGACATTTACTTTAGCAAAGTAAAATGTCCGATTACTCTATTCAATAAGTCAGCCATTCTTAGAGCAATTTATACTGATTCCTACTGACAAGAAAGAGAGTTTCCCGGCAACGCCAATTTATGTCCAAGTCGTAAATTGAGACAAGAGTGAATCCAGCTCTTCGCGAAGCGAACTTCCAATAGGCTGAATTCAGTTACAGTTCTGCGAAAGGCTGAACTGTAACATACATCCGACTGATAGCATTTTTCAAACATATCATACAAAAATCTGTCATTTAATCGCTGCCCCAGTCTGACAGCTTACGCATTATGACTTTATCCATCTGCTTTATAAAAATAATGTCCTTAAAAGTGTCCTTGCATGACGTATCACATGTATCGATTGAAACATACACACCTGGATATACAATTTTGCGTACTTTAATATTCGCGCCTTTCGCATTATCTACCATCTGCTCAAGCTTTCTCAGCGCTTCCTGATCAGCTGCCTTCCGCGCCATGTCACGCACACGGATTCTTACCAGCTGTACGCGCCTTGGATCATCTTTGCAGGACTGACCTGTCTTTTCCTCATATTCCTGGAATTTTTGAAGAATCGTCTCTGCTTTATTAATATTGGCAGTCGCTGTTTTAATATTGTTTTTCAGCTCCTCCATCTTCATGCGTACCTCGCCGCCGTTTCCGACCAGAACATGCGTACGGATTTCGGCATTATTGCCTATACTGTTCGCTTCAATGCCGCCGACTGCGTGAACACTGCCTCCGACAATACATCCTTTCTTGCTCATGACATATGCCCTGCCCTCGCAGTATACATTGCTGTTCAAAAATATATCTGCTGTAATGTCTCCTTTACAGCGAACGGTTGCGAATTCAAAAAACTTTGCAGAAATCGCCCCTTTTGCATCAATAACACTTTTGCCATTGCCAAGCACGCCGCCTTTTAAGACAATCTCTTTGTTCGCAAATATGCTTGCTCCCTGAACAACACCGTCAATCGTAACTGTGCCTGTCGCATGAATCTCTATATCATCCACATTGCCGTGAATAATAACGTCTCCACGGAATTCAATATCTCCCGTATTTGCATCAACATCTCCGGATACTTCAAATACCGGCAGAATATTAATTTTATCATTAATGACATCGATCTTACCCGTAAGCGAAGCTACATATGTCACTCCATCTTCCTGACAGGTAAATCCCCTGCCTCTTAAAGGAGGCAGCTCTCTGCCGCCTTTTGCGCGAATCGGCGTGTCTTTTACTGTATAACCGTCTACACCTTTTACTGCTGGATGATATTTCGCGATCACCTGGCCTTCTGTCACCATTTCAAATAACTGAATAGCATAGCTGACAGAACCGTCTTCATTAATGCGCGGCTTTCCATCCAGCTGGCTTTGGAACCTATATTCATAATATCCGTCTATACCATCCTGCGGTGCCTTTCCCGATGCAATGGCTACAGAATGGTTATAAATACCGTTATTTATCATGTTAAGAAGTTCCTGCTGATCAATCCCATTTTTGATCCCGCCGGCAACTAACGCCGCCTGGACTTCCTCCAAACGATACTTCTGTCCTGCCAAAGGCTCCGGTAAACGCAGATATGCCGTCATAGCATCGTGACTTATTGAAATTGCTGATTTATCCAGCTGTAGTGTCTGCATACCTTACCACCTCTCACTCATAATTCTTCAACAGCTCAGACAAGCTGACCTTCACATATAAAATCTCTTTACGATAACTCGCGCGGGATTTTACACATCAGAACTGCTTTCTTATAACCTGCACAATAAATGTACAAGTTCATCCAAACTATTGTTATTATTTATTGACCAAAATCACATGGTGCATTTACCTAATTTTAACATCATTTGAGACAAACTTCAACAAATATTATATGAAAAATAAGCGAAATGTTTGCCTATACGTTATTATTCACGGCCCACAGGCAACGCCTTTACTGCATCTGCGCCAGACGCTGCGTTACCTCTGACATCATTTTCTCGTATTCAGCTAATTTTTTCTTTTCCTCTTCGATCTTAGCCTGCGGTGCTTTGCTGAGAAATTTTTCATTATTTAACATGCCATGAGAACGCGCCAGTTCCTTTTCCAGCTTAGTTTTATCTTTCATCAGTCTTTCAATTTCTTTTGCCGGATCTACCAGTTCTTCCATCGGAATGTACACAGCTGCCCCCGGAATCACTACTGATACGGCATTTTCAGGAATCCCTTCCTGATCCGGCTGTATGCTTACTTCATTCGCACAGGTAAAATTCATATACGTATCCTTCATGCATGTAAACTGATCCCTAATCTGCTCATCATTGGATACAAGATACAGCTTTGTTTTCCTGCTGTTTGGCACATCCAGATCCTTGCGGATCGTACGCACTGCCTTAACGAGGTCTTTCACATGCGACAGCATTACTTCTTCCGTCTCATAATGCAGGTTTTCCTGATACTGCGGCCACTGCTCCAGCATGATCGATTCTTTTTCCGGATGCAGAGTGCAGAAAATCTCTTCCGTAATAAACGGCATAAACGGATGGAGCATTTTTAACGCTTCTGTTAAAACTGTCCTAAGCGTCCATAACGCAGCATTCGCAGACTCCGGCATTGAATCATACTGATAGGTGCGAAGCTTTGCTATTTCGATATACCAGTCGCAGAATTCATCCCAGATAAAATCGTATACCTTCTGTACGGCAATACCGAGCTCATATTTATCCATATTTTCCGTCATATCTTTTGCTAATGTATTTAATTTGGATATAATCCATCGATCCGCAGGCCGCAAAGACTCCGCCGCAGGCTCTGTAATCGTCCTGCCGTCTAGGTTCATCATAATAAAACGTGACGCATTCCACACCTTATTCGCAAAATTTCTGGCCGCTTCCACACGCTCCCAGTAAAAGCGCATATCGTTGCCTGGCGCATTTCCCGTAATCAGCATCAGCCGCAGCGCGTCCGCACCGTATTTATCAATGACATCCAGAGGATCGATGCCGTTTCCTAACGACTTGCTCATTTTGCGGCCCTTAGAATCTCGTACCAGCCCATGAATCAATACTGTATGAAACGGCGATCTGCCAGTATGCTCATATCCTGAAAACACCATACGAATTACCCAGAAAATAATAATATCATATCCTGTCACAAGTACATCGGTAGGATAAAAATAGTCCATCTCCTCTGTCTTCTCTGGCCATCCAAGTGTAGAAAACGGCCACAATGCGGAAGAAAACCATGTATCCAGCGTATCTGGGTCCTGCTCCATACCCTCATGCCCGCATTTTGGACAAGTCCCTGGCTCTTCCCCGGTCTTTGCTACTACCATTTCCCCGCATTTCGGGCAGTAATATGCCGGGATACGGTGCCCCCACCACAGCTGTCTGGAAATACACCAGTCACGGATTCCTTCCAGCCAGTTCAGATAGGTCTTAGAAAAACGATCCGGCACAAATCTTAAATCTCCATTCTTCACTGCTTCGATCGCCGGCTTTGCCAGCTCAGTCATCGATACAAACCACTGCGGCTTAGCCATCGGCTCTACGACAGTATTGCATCTGTCATGCGTTCCGACCGCATGTTCATGGTCCTCTACTGTTGCCAGAAGCCCCGCCTGTTCTAAGTCTTTTACCAGCGCTTCCCGGCATTCATAACGATCCATGCCCGCATACTTTCCGGCATTTTCATTCATTGTGGCATCATCATTCATTACATTTACCAGCTCTAGATTATGCCGTCTGCCGACCTCGAAATCGTTCGGGTCATGTGCCGGAGTAATCTTTACACATCCGGTTCCAAACTCCATATCTACATATTCATCTGCAATGACAGGAATCTCTTTATTTACTACCGGAAGAATCAATGTCTTTCCAATAATGTCCTGATAGCGTTCATCTGATGGATTGACAGCCACTGCCGTGTCGCCAAACATTGTTTCCGGACGGGTCGTCGCGATTTCCACAAATCTGCCTTCTTCCCCTGCCACCGGATATTTGATATGCCAGAAATGCCCTTTTTGGTCTACATGCTCTACTTCTGCATCAGATATCGATGTCTTACATATTGGACACCAGTTAATAATCCGGTTGCCCTTATAAATATAACCTTTCTTATATAAACGGACAAACACTTCTTCAACAGCTCTCGAACAGCCTTCGTCCATTGTAAAACGCTCTCTCTGCCAGTCAGCAGCCGAACCCATTCTCTTTAACTGGCGGATAATACGGCCGCCGTATTCTTCCTTCCATTCCCATGCTTTTTTAAGAAACCCTTCCCTGCCAAGCTCGTTTTTATCAATTCCTTTTTCCTTTAAGTCTTTAATTACCCGTACTTCCGTCGCGATCGCGGCATGGTCTGTGCCCGGCTGCCATAATGTATTATATCCCTGCATCTTTTTATATCGAATCAAAATATCCTGCATCGTATTATCAAATGCATGACCCATATGAAGCTGGCCTGTTACATTTGGGGGAGGCATCACGATTGTAAACGGCTTTCTGCTGCGGTCTACCTCGGAGTGAAAATAACCATTTTCATCCCACTTTTTATAGAGGCGTTCTTCCAGCCCTGCCGGATTATATGTCTTTGCTAATTCCTTACTCATAACATCCTATCCTTTCTTAATCTTTTTAAAGCTTTTATGCTTAAGCTGCTTTTTCTTCCTTAATATAAAAAGCCCTTTCTAGCTATACAGCTACAAAGGGCGAATAAACGCGGTACCACCTTTTCTTAGTAAAGCATATATTTACCAACTGCTTAGTATTTTTAGCCGATCGTATCCTTTACCATCTTTAAGTCCGATAACGGGGACAAAACGAAGCCGCCTACAGAACTGATCTGCGTAAGTTCCTTCAGCTGCCTGGTTCAAAAGCTACCTTCCATCATCCGTGTTCCAGACCATCTTTCAGCCGATGAATGATCCTCTCTGGCGGGCGTAATGATGTACTCCTCTTTCTCACAACCTGTTGCTTTATATATGCTGACATGCAGTAAAATTTGCCGACGATGCCGGCTCACGAGCATCGATATCAGAAACTATAGGGGAATATCGCCAGTGCATATAATCTATAATAACTTTCTGCTTCCATATATAATATAGAGCTTTTGCGAGATTGTCAAGAGCTATTTTTATTTTTCAATTACTGGGCTGTAACAGTTCAGCCTTCGGCAGAACTGTTGGTTACTTTTCACACCCAATGTAATTTATTTATAATTATAACACTAATATTAAACCTGAATTATTCACGGCGGTATAAGCCCGCATAAAATCCGCCGTAGTTAC
>CANDMV010000180.1 GCA_947385875.1 uncultured Eubacterium sp.
AAGCCCCATCGGCAGCACAGTCTCAGACGCAATCATTAAGTGTTCTTTATCCTGCATGAGTCTTCAAAATTACGATGGGAATTTTTATAAAGAGTTTTACTACTATCAATAAATCCGGAGGTAACTATGGCTGTCTATAAAGTTGAAATCTGCGGCGTAAATACTGCAAAGCTGCCCGTATTAAAAGAATCTGAAAAAGAAGAGCTGTTTAAGCGAATTAAAGAGGGCGATCAGGAAGCAAGAGAACAGTATATCAATGGCAACCTGCGTCTTGTCTTAAGTGTCATCAAGCGCTTTTCCAACCATCACGAAAATGTGGACGACCTGTTTCAAATCGGATGTATCGGACTCATCAAATCCATAGATAATTTTGATCCGACTATGGGGGTCAAATTTTCAACCTATGCTGTACCTATGATTATCGGCGAAGTACGGCGGTATCTGCGCGACAACAACAGCATCCGTGTCTCACGATCTCTGCGCGATAACGCCTATAAGGCCATCCATGCCAAAGAAGTGCTGACACGCACCAGCAATCAGGAACCAACCTTAGAAGAGATCGCAAAAGAAGCAGGACTTACAAAAGCTGAAATCGTATTCGCCCTGGATGCAATCCAGACACCTGTCAGCCTATACGAACCAGTCTATACAGACGGAGGAGACACACTATATGTCATGGACCAAATATCGGATAAAAAGAACAAGGAGTCAAAATGGATTGAATCTTTGTCACTTTCAGATGCTATGAAGCGGCTGAATGACCGTGAAAACTATATCATTAAGCTGCGTTTTTTTGAAGGCAAGACACAGATGGAGGTCGCTGACGAAATCCATATCTCACAGGCACAGGTATCCCGCCTGGAAAAATCAGCGCTGAAAAGTATGCAGAATTATTTGTCTTTGACGTAAGCTGAAGCACGTAAGATCATAAAATTTTGTCAAAATGGAATCCGGCTCTTCACCAAAGGCAAGCTTTCAATGAGTCGGATTCTGTTACAGCGAAGCCAAAGGCCGAACTGTGACTAAGAGAAAAACGCGTATCCATTTCACACTTTACACTTCCAACAGCATACGTTATAATGACATTCACAAGCTGGTAAAACTGTACAGCAGCTTTGAATACATAAAATCAAATAAATTGTTAACTAAAAATGATACATCCTACTTTGATTCTGTAAATATAGATATGGATGATGCTACAGCCGTACTGGCTATTAACTATTTGTCAGATTTTCTGTATCGATATTATGGAAAAAAAGTGCTTATTTTCGTAGATGAATACGATACTCCTCTGCTAGAGTCATACCTAAATGGCTGTTGGAGCGAAAAGACTGCTTTCATCCGCAGTCTTTTCAATTCCACCTTCAAAACAAACTCAAATCTGGAACGCGCACTATTAACAGGAATCACAAGAATTAGTAAAGAATCTATTTTTTCTGATTTGAATAATCTGGAAATTGTAACAACTATTTCACATAAGTATGAAACTGCTTTTGGATTTACTGAGGAAGAAGTTGCTGTGGCACTCGCAGAGTTTGAATTATCAGATCAAATGGAAAAGGTGAAGTACTGGTATGACGGCTTTCACTTTGGTTCGAAATCCGATCTGTATAATCCGTGGTCTATCACAAAATTTCTAGACAGCAGAAAAGCTGCCAGTTATTGGACGAACACCCGCTCTAACGGACTTATTGCCGGACTGCTTCAAAAAGGAACACCGGAAATAAAAACAGCAGCTGAAGACCTGCTTGCCGGAAAAGAAATTACTACAGCTATAGACGAAGAAATTGTATTTGACCAGCTCTCAAGCAGATTTCTGACAAAAACTATGATGCATCATTAATTGCCAGAGGCATACCGAAAGACCACATCCGCCATTATGGATTCGCTTTCGAAGGAAAAAGGATTCTGATAGGATAACATATACAGCGGCAGAGGCGTACCCCTGCCGCTATCTTCTTCCACGTTTCTATTTACTCCACTTATCACACAATGCATTAATCTGATCAGCAAATTTTGCCAGCTCCTTATTCGGCCTTCCTTCCACCTTATGAATGACAGCCAGAATACGCTCGCCTGCAGCCAGAAGTCTCGCAAATACATTATTAGACGCCTTAACTGATTTTGCCTTAGCTTCCGTCCGCTGACGCAGCCCCTGCTTAATCTGCATACCGGTGATAAGGTCAAACGTATCTCCGCTGTACGGTGCTGCTGCATCATAGCCAAATTCCTTCTGCAAGTGTCTGGCAAATGCATCTGTCTTCGCATCTTCACCATGCACAATAAAAAATTTCTTCGGCGCGTGACCGGCAAACGCACCCGCCCATTTCGTCAGCTGGCCTTGGTCTGCATGACCGCTGATACCCGGCAGATTCAGTATTTTCGCATTTACCTCCACGGTCTCTCCAAACAGCCTTACCTGCTTTGCACCGTTTAACAGCATATTGCCAAGCGTACCCGGCACCTGGTATCCTACAAATACAATCGTAGAATCACGTCTCCACAGATTATGCTTTAAGTGGTGGCGGATTCGCCCTGCTTCACACATACCGGAGGCAGATATAATGACGATCGGATGATCGATAAAGTTAATCGCCTTTGATTCATCACTGGTCACGGAAGTATGCAGTCCCTCAAACCTCAGCGGATTTACGCCCGACTCAATCAGTTCTTTTGCTTCCTGATTGAAACACGCGGCATTATTCTTATGAAAGACATTTGTCGCTTCTACCGACAGAGGACTGTCTACATACACATCAAATCCCTCAAATTCAGGCATCAGATGCTCGTTTTTGATCCTGCGCAGGAAAAACAGCAGCTCCTGTGTACGCCCTACCGAAAATGCCGGTATCACAACATTCCCGCCCCGGATAAACGTCTTTTTGATCACCTCAGCCAATGTAACCGCATAATCCGGCGGTGCCGAATGCATCTTATCCCCATAAGTAGATTCCATGATGACATAATCAGCCTCTGTAATATACTCCGGGTCTTTAATCAGCGGCCTTCTTCCCGTTCCCAAGTCTCCTGAAAATACAAGCTTGCGGGTCTGATCATCTTCTGTAATCCACAATTCTATGCTTGATGAGCCTAATAAATGTCCTGCGTCTACAAACCGTATTTTTACATCCGAGCAGACATCGATCTCTTCATCATATTCACATGCCACAAAATGATCTAATACCCCGATCGCATCATCCATATCATATAACGGTGTCACTTCCGGATGTCCGGCACGCTTTGCCTTGCGGTTGCGCCATTCTGCTTCAAACATCTGGATATGAGCACTGTCTTTCAGCATGATATTACACAATTCACAGGTCGCTTTCGTCGCAAAAATCTTCCCGCGGAACCCTCTGCTGTATAACAGCGGCAGCAGGCCGGAATGATCGATATGTGCATGAGTGACAAACACATAATCTACCGATGAAGAATTCACCGGTATTTCCTGATTTACATATAAATCAGGCCCCTGCTCCATACCACAGTCAATCAGCATATTTTTCCCCGCAGACTGTACAAAATGACAGCTTCCCGTAACCTCATGAGCCGCTCCTAAAAATTCTAACAGCATAATATCATCCCCTTTCTAAAACAAATGCAGGTATCATAGATTATATGCGAACCTATGCATCTAAATTCTACTCTGCACTTTTCGTACCTTGATAAATTCATCTATTGGTAAATCAGCAAATACGGTTATCTTATTTACCCAGTGCGGAGCACTTTACATACGGTGTGGTGTGCCCTATGGGTATATTTCAATTATTTACGAACCCTGACAAGGGAAAAAATGAGGGAAACAAAATCACATAAACTATTATAACACAAAATATATGAGAATTGGTAAACTGATTGAAATATTTTCAAAAAATCACTGAAAAGACGCCATGCTCTGAATACGCCTTAAATGCTTTGGCAATAGATGAACCTCTTGAATACGCAAGAATGTACCTCTAGGGAAATATGCAGATGTGGGTGGATGCGGAGGATTCATTGGAATTGTGGTAATCTTTTTAAGAGAGCACCATTCTAACTCTTTGGCGCATAGTTTCTTGTAATACCTGATGTTTTGTTATCCTTTCCTGCCTATGGAGAGACAGAAAGCACTTTACCATCTATATTATGTAGATTTCGGATATATTTCATATCCACCTTATATAGTTTAAAATTTGTCTGTCCACACCATACTTTTCCTTAAAGCGGTCTGTGAAAAGCCGCAATAGCTTGTCCGGCTTATAAAGATTAGGGAATGATTCGGGCAGGGCAATGATAAATTCCCTCGCCTCAATGCACTTTGCTGTCAAACGACGCAGCGCCAAAAGATGTATAGGAACTCTTAGGACACTCTGACGAGGAAAATTATACCATACCCGATCACGAAAAACAATCCGGACATCTGGATTTTTGACGCTGCCCTTTCGCCGCCAAAAGCGGAGAACAGGATTTTACAACCCTGCCCCGCTTTCGTCCGCTTCATTCTAACGGCAGATGCTACTGCCTAAATGCAGACTACTTAAAGCTTAACTGATTACTCGAATCGTACAATCTCCTTTTTTAATCTCTTCATGATTTTCTTTTCGAGTCTGGATATGTACGACTGAGAGATGCCAAGTAAATCAGCCACTTCCTTCTGAGTCATCTCATTCCCCTCCGGTGTATTATATCCAAATCTAAGCTCTACGATCATCTTCTCTCTGCCTGACAAACGGTCTACCGCATTGCGCAGCAGCTTCTTTTCAACCTCAGACTCCATATCCTTCGATATGATATCATCATCTGTCCCTAAGATGTCTGATAACAGGAGTTCGTTTCCATCCCAGTCCACATTCAGCGGCTCGTCAATCGATACTTCCAGCTTTGTCTTACTCGTCCTGCGCAGATGCATGAGGATTTCATTTTCGATACAGCGTGATGCATAAGTAGCCAGCTTAATATTTTTCTTAGGATTAAACGTATTAATCGCTTTAATCAGCCCGATCGTCCCAATCGAAATCAGGTCTTCCACCCCGACCCCCGTATTATCAAATTTCTTTGCTATGTATACTACCAGACGCAGGTTATGCTCGATCAGCAGGCTTTTTGCCTCCTCCGTCTGTGTGCCTTCTCCGGCCAGCTTTTCTATACAGTCATTTTCCTGCTCCGGCTCCAGGGGTGAAGGCAGGACATCCGTTCCTCCAATATACCATACTTCCTGTTCCGGTTCTTCCAGCCTTAATACGTAGTGAAAAGTCCCGACTATCCTTTGTAAGAAACGATCTGCATTTTTCATGATAGCCTCCTAATAAGATATACATTTTTCTAACAACCCAACTGCCTGAAAATATCTATATAAAAATGTACCGACTCGTCTGAACAGTTTTAATTTGTCACATTGCACTTAGCTAAGTGTGAAATATTTTCATATTTACTGACTCGTCCGAACAGTTATTATTTATCACATTGCACTCAGCAGATTTAAAATGCAGCTATGAATCATTTTCAGATTTGGACAGCTCCTCTGGATTGATAATCATTTGATAGGATTTTTTTTCAAACAGCTCGCGATCCGCCAGACCCAGCACTGCCTGCTTCACACACTTTTCCTCATTTCCATATACAAATTTGATTTCATCTATTGTAACCGCACAAAGCAGCCCGTGTCTGCAGCCAAGAGACTCATATGGAATTAGCCGTACTGCCTTAGGAGTGCCATAATTAGCTTCAAAAACACTGCGGTCAATCATGCTGACAGGCTTTCCGATATATGGGTCATGCAGCAGACAGCCGCTGTCTGACAGTGCCCGCAGACGGACAGATTTCTTATTTAAGCAGATGCTCACATCCAGATCACGGGTGCGGTTTTTCAGATAACGCCTGGTCCATAATACAGCTGCCAGCAGCACAAATACGGCTGCCGCAGCAGCTGTTTCATAGGACAAAATCCCTCTTCCTCCTGCGTACATCCATTCTATAATTCCTCCAACGATAAGAAAGGTAAAATATCCGACAAAAAGATCTGTAAAAAAATCTTTCTTATTTTTTTCCCGAAAAATCAAATATAAGACAGCCGGATTTATGATAAAATGCACGATCAGCATATAAACTGCCAGGTTTCTACAGACTGTAAATACCACACAGCTGATGATCGTACCCGCCAGCGCTCCTGCCAGAATCCGATGCGCACGTATCCGCCTTCGCAGAAATAGATTGACTGCCAGAAACGCAGCCAGATCTACAAAAAAATTATTCAAAGCCAGCACATCTATGTATATTTCATATATGAATCCCACCTCCGTCTGCTAGATTTCTTTTATTGTATTCGATGCTGGTGGAAAAAAATGTCAAAGTTTTAACTTTGGATATGATTTTTATGATTTGTCCCGATACAGACTGCATCTTTGTAAAAATACGTAAAAATACGACGTTCCTTACTTCCTGTTCCAAGGATGAGGAAACGCCGCACTTTCTATTGATTGTTATACCTGATTAAAGATCTGTTTACCAATGATTGTTGTACCTGACTAAAGATCTATTTACCAACTGTTTTCAACAGCTGCATAATTTTCTAATATCACGTTTATTTAACAGTTCATTAATAGCTGACACAAAGCTTTCTGTTACATTGCTGTACTCGACTGACAATCCGTTCACCGCCACTATACAGCCTGTTGTGATACCTGACCAACGATCGATCTGCAGGCAGCACTATGTCTTTATGTACACTTCTTACTTCTTCGGATTCTGCAAAAATCCCGGTATTTTTATATCCTTCACTGTAACTGTACTCTCCGGCTTCTTCGGCCTATTGACACCATAGGACGGATGTGCCGCTGAAGTACCGGCTCCTGCTGTATTCAGGCTGGAAAAACCGCCTGACGGCACTGTCGATGAAGTCCCGCCCGGTCTTGGAGAAAATCCCCCGGCCGCAGGACGGCCTGTACCCATGCCGCTGTTTCTTAACCCCGACATATTCGGCATCAGCGTCGGTTTTGGCTGCTCCGCCACATCTTCAATACCGGTAGCGATCACTGTAATCGTCGCTTCATCCGCACGAGATTCGTCGTACTTAGCTCCAAATATAATATTTGCGTTTTCTCCTACCAAATCACGCACATATCCAACGGCATCATTTGCATCAAGCAGCGAGATCGCACCGGAAATATTAATGATGACATGCGTAGCGCCGCAGATATCCGTATCTAACAAAGGTGAAGACACTGCCATCTTAACAGCTTCGATTGCCTTCTCGTCACCTTTGGACATGCCAATGCCGATATGCGCCAGACCCTTGTCCTTCATAACTGTCTGCACATCCGCAAAGTCAAGATTAATGAGTGCAGGCAGATTAATCAGGTCTGTAATACCCTGAACACCCTGCTGAAGCACTTCGTCTGCCTTCTTCAGCGCGTCAGGCATCGTCGTCCTGCGGTCTACGATTTCCAACAGCTTGTCATTCGGTATTACGATCAATGTATCTACGCCTTCCTTTAAACGCTCTATGCCTGAAATTGCGTTTACCATGCGCGCTTTTGCTTCAAATGTAAACGGTTTTGTTACCACGCCTACCGTTAGTATTCCTTTTGACTTAGCAATTTTTGCCACTACCGGAGCCGCTCCCGTCCCAGTACCGCCGCCCATGCCACAGGTAACAAAGATCATGTCCGCTCCTTCGACTGCCGAGGACAATTCCTCCGCGCTTTCCTCCGCAGCCTTCATGCCTACCTCAGGGTCTGCTCCTGCTCCAAGCCCTTTTGTCAGCTTCTCACCAATCTGAATCAACGTAGGTGCCTTACAAAGCATTAATGCCTGTTTATCTGTATTTACTCCGACGAATTCTACACCGCCGATATTTTCATCAATCATTCTATTTACTGCATTGTTACCCGCACCGCCGACACCGATAACAATAATCTTTGCACTGGAATCCGCTTCCGTTGTTGTAATTTCAAGCAAAGGTAGTCCCTCCTTAATCTATACTGCCGGTCATTATATCATCTGCTGCTCCTGCCAACTCCCAAATAATACATTGGCTTATCATGCAAAAATAATCACCGTTTCTATTCTACATGCGATCTGCATGATCTTGTGTCAGCTTATCAACTAAAACACAACTCTTGACTTCTATCATATTATTTTTCGCCTGTGAAATCAACCAGTTTTTTCAAAAAAAATATATTTTTAACAGAATTAATTATCATCCTGCGATATGTAAACTAAATTCATTTAATTCTTCACAATATCATCCAGGTGCAAAGACCACATCTGTACTTAAAGGAGTCCAGTTCTCCAGATGCAGTGTTCCAGATTTTCCTGTTAACTGAGGCATGATTGCATCCAGACGCATTGCTTTTTCTACCAGATAATCGGAATCTCCGATCTCAACGACAATGTTTTCAAATACGGCTGACAGGTTGTTATTTCCACGAAATGAAATTGTCTCTGGAACCAGTTCATATTTTTCCAGCTGCTGCGAAAATGTCAGCAGAAAGGAAAGCGCCTCGTTGTCATCTAAATCCAGTTTCTCGTAAACAATCATCTCATTGCATTCAATGCCCTCGATTTTCGGCACATTTTCAATCTGCCTTTTGGATATTTCTACAACAAAACCGTCTTTGTCAAAATATACATTCTGATCATTCACTGATATGTATCCAATAATCGCTTTTTCATATACTTTAATCTGAATCGTATGCGGCGACTCCAGCGACACTTCCATCTCATCAATAAAAGGAATTTCTTTCATTTTAAACAGCCGGTATTTCAGCACGACATACAGCGAGTTCCACGAATATTCATCATTTAATACACTTTCCCGTATCTGCTTATCCGTATATAAAGCGTTTCCGCTGACTTTTACATGATTCAGCTTAAACCCTTTAATTCCTACCAGCACCCCTATTGCCAGCAGGCATATAAGTATGATAAATGTAAGCAGCACCCGTCTTCTTTTTGCCCTTTTCTTTCGCTTTTCTTTAATCATGATCGGCACCTTCCAATCGAATTCCCCTCGACACGCTTAGCGCCAGCCCCATCTCTACCAGGAGAAAGCTGGTCGCTGTACCTCCGTAGCTGATAAACGGAAGCGTGATACCGGTATTTGGAATCGTATTTGTCACTACGGCAATATTTAAGATTACCTGAATCGCTATATGTGCCATAATACCTGATACGATCAGCGTACCATACAAATCTGCCGCATTATTCGCGATCACCATCAGCCGCCAGATCATCAGCAGAAACAGCATAATCACACAGAATGCGCCAAACAGCCCCAGCTCCTCACATATAATCGAAAATACCATATCATTCTGTGCCTCCGGCAGAAAGCCGAGCTTCTGCATACTCTGCCCCAGCCCTTTTCCAAAC
>CANDMV010000181.1 GCA_947385875.1 uncultured Eubacterium sp.
CGTTCCGTTATAAAATACAGCTAATTTGGGCGCCGGGAGGCTTATAAGCCTCGGCCCATATATATTTTTCTTATTCGTCTTTACATACTTATCGTAAAGCCGGCCCGCATACATCAGCTCGCGCAGCGGCATATTGGGATTATACGTACTCTGCTGCTCATATATGTTCATCTCATCGGATATTATGAACGACACATCATTTTTCATGCCCATATAAATAACGTCGCTCATTGATGTCAGCTGTATGTCCTCCGGGTCTGCATATTCAGACCTGTTCACTGCGTTATAGAGACTCAGTGTCCATTTCTTGTGCTCCATGCTGCCGAATAAAAAGCAGAATAGCCGATCCTTATGATCTCTGTTTATTCCTGCCATTTCATCTTCTCCCTTCTGTATCACAATGGTCTGCCGACATAAGATCCTCTACTACATATTTTTTTGATTATATCATGCAGACCGTAAAATTTCCAGTTTCAGTTTATACCAGCAAAAACTGAATCCCATTTTTTCTTGAATAATTCTACAACCTCATAATTAGACAACAATTTTTCCATTGCTATCGTCAGTGCAAAGCTAAATGCATTTGAAGAGTCTCCTCCAAATACATGACACATCTCATGTATGTAGGTTGCTAGTGCATCATAATAACCACCCTGTTTAAACACAACTCTTTTTAAATATATTTCTCTTATATCATATCTTATTGCGATTCCCCTAGAATTAAAAACCGCCTTAGCTGTTTTATATACTTTTGCCATCCCATGATAAGAAGCATCATCATTTTGAATAATTTTTCTTTCCGGCATTCCTTTCTCTATTGGAAAAAAGTCATCATAGATTAATTTTACAACATTTTCTAATATTTCAAATCCCATTTCTTCTTGTTCGTCTGCCAGATCATTGACTACAAAACCACCCTGCTGCTCACATACCTCTTCCAGTGTTGGATAACCAAGTCTTGAAAACCCCTCCTGCACCAGTAAATACTTCCTGTCTTGTGCCGCCATCCATGCTTTTGCTTGTCCCCTTCTATTACGATCTCTGACTGTTTTGACCGGCTTTATACAGAGCAGATTGGGATATTTTTTACAGAATTGTCTCGAAGTTTCTGGTGATGCGGCTGTTTTTCTTATAAAATTAGAAATTACCGAACTCCATGAGTGAATGTCAATATGTTTTCTCGGCGTTGAATTCCAGTATCGCCGCATTTTTTCTAATACACACATAGCGCCATAAGAAGAAATATAATATGATATACTTTCAAATACTTCCACTACTTCAAAAGAATACAGTGACCTTCGCTCCCTGTCTTCTTTTTTATATTTGTGAAGGCAGACAGCTAAACCAAACGGATTAGATCCCAACATCTGATAGGAACAGAAAACAACGCCCTTCCTTTTATAATCACTTGTATAAGGCAGACATTCCGGATAGACATTTTTATTCCATGTATACACGGCACCTTCTTTCCCCTCCCATATTTTCTCACCAAGAATGGGATTTCCATAAAAATAAAAACTTAGTATTACATTTTTAAAAAGCTGAAACTCATTTGTTTTAATAGGATAAAGCTCCAGCCTGCTTGTCTTTTGGTAACTGCGATCTTTTATATCGTAAGCCAACATATCAATTTCATGATTATCAATTCTCTGCTTTGTGCTGATGACATCCAGTTTCCAATCCCCTGAAGCCATCCTGACCTTCCATGCAAAATCTCTGACTGCGCACAGAGACGCAATCTTAAAGCCTTCTCCAAAATATCCTGCATTATGAAGTGAATCAGCAGTCTTTGTTGAAGCGCCTATATGCAGCAGCCATTCATAACTAAAATCAATTCCATCGATCCACATACTTAATGTCTTATTTTCATATTTATATTGAAAAGAATCCTTCCAGTGCTGAAAGCCTGCTGCATCATAAAAATTCTGCAAAAAATCCCGGAACACCTTATACTGATCCCACCTGACAGGATATGTCATAACAATATTTACTGGTATTATTTTATGTTCCACTGTTATCCCTCCATGTGAACCTATTATGCGCTTATATGTCAGACCAGCAAATCATTTTCTTCTAGAGCGTGTTTGAAAATGCTTTCCGTAAGATGTGCTTCCCAGTTTGTGAAAAATTTATCCCAAAATTATGAGCCGCAGCGGACTACGTTGATTAAATTGGGGATAAATTCTCCGCAAAGCGGGGAGTGCAGATCGCAGGAATGATTTTTCAAACACGCTCTAGAATTCATAATACAATTCTGTTGCAGCAATCTTGTTATTAACAATTCTTTTCCATTCAGCATCTTCATAAATCAGACAGCCTTGAATTAATTTTTCACTGGCACCTGTCATTTTTTTTATAACAGCATCACTTAAGCCCGCCTTCAAGAGCTGACTGATGCCATATTTAATTATACTCGTTACACTTGTAACGCCTAGCAGCGCTCCTAAATAATCCGGTATTCCTGAACCTGATGTAAGCTCTGCCCACGGCTGACCGGAGCGGTCTGTAAAAAACAGGTTCTGATCATTTAATATCATATTTTCCGACATAAAGCGTTTCATTATTTTCATCTGCACTGCCAGCTTTGGCGGCAATCGCAGATCAAAGCCGTTTACTTTAATATAACCGTATAAATCATCATAGTCACTTTGCTGGATTTTCCGCAGCTCCCGGTATGTAATACCATAAAGCAGCATCATTTTTATGCCGATAGCAGCCATAGCTTTTTTAAACCTCGTAGAATCAGCCCACTCTTTCATCTCAAACTGCTCATCCGCCCATTCTAATATTTTTTCAACCCTGTCCTGATTCAAAGCTTCCTGCTCAACTGCACCTGCAAGCTGTCCACAATTCTCTATATAGGCCGTCATTCGCTTCATATATGCGTTTTCTCTTAATCTGTCATAAGAAATCTCTGCATATAGTCCGGGATTATCTATATCCGTAGTTTTTCTGATATAATTAAAAAATAGTCCAATTACAGTTGCATATCTCTTTGCTGTTGATTTACTTTTGTATTTTTTTGTTTCGACATTATATATCAAGCTATTCAATATAAATTGCGAATTTAAACCCTGAAGCAGCAGGCAAAGCGTCTCATCAGCTAATGAATTCTTCCACTGTAGTTCCAAATATTTATTAAAATTTACTATATCATGTTTATAATCAGGATACTCTCTTAGAAAATCGTCTACTATAGTAATGTAATTCATTTTATTCCCCCATTTTTTAACTATTATACACTACATTTCTAGATAAAACAAGAGAAATAATAATTTATAAAAATATAATTTTATCGGATTTAAGATATGATAAAAGAACAAAAATAGACATTCGCAGTCTAAGAAGACAGAAACATGAAGTACATCTTACTTTGCACCCACATGGCATGAAATGAATAATTTATTTCAAATTTAGGAGAAACTGCGGGCTAAATCTTATTTAATACTTTTATAATAAAAAGGATTGCAACTGCAATCCCTTTATTATAGCTGTATTTATATTTTTTAAAGCCTAATGCACTGTCTCCTTAATAATAAAGAACACCTTACTCAAGAATATAGGGTTATTCATTTCTTGACTCCTGCCCTATAGCTCTATACAGAATTGTCGTCAGCCTCGCAGCCGCCTTAGAGTGTGTTTGAAAAATGCTTCCCGTGAAAATAATTAATATACATCAATAGTAATCCCATAATCCTGAAACTGCTCCGTGTATATCTCTTCTTTTGATTCCGGCACTTCAATACGCTCCAACAGCCCCATTCCTTCCAGCATCTCAAACTTCACACTAGACACATTCTGAGGCAGCTTCAATTCAGTAATGGCAGTATCATAAAAAGCTCTTTCGTCAATAACTGCCAGCCCTTCCGGCAGATTTAGACTGCTTAATTCCGTACAGCCCCAAAATGCTTCCGCATTAATGGTAGTCAGGCTTTCCGGCAAAATAACCTCCGCCAGCGAACTACAGTTTGAAAACATTCCTTCGCCGATAAAAGATAACCCCTCCTCTAACTCACACTTTTCAAGTGCCGTACAATCCATGAAAATCTCTAAGCCCATTGTTTCTACACTTTTAGGCACAACAAATTCCGTTAATGCCTCACAGCTGCTGAATACTCCATCTGATATGCTAGTCAAAGCCTCCAGTCCTTTTACCTCTGTCAGTTCAGAACAGACACTAAATGCATTTTTTCCCAGCTTCGTGACACTTCCCGCCAGATCTACCGTCTGCAATGCATCACAGGCATAAAAAGCACTTTCTTCAATCGTAGTCAAATTACTCCCCGCAGTAAAACTGACAAGACTGACATCAGATTCAAAAGCGCTTTCTGCAACTGTAGTTACCGGATAATTCTTTTCCTCATACCGGATTTCATCTGGAATGCAGACATCCTCCAAATCTATCTCCCAATAACCTGATACTGCTGCATGATCCTCGATGATCTCATATGTAATCCCCTCTCCTACGAGAGATTCACTGTCTTTATTATACTCTACTTCTACAACTTCTTGCTCAGATTCTTGCTCATCTGTCGAAGTACGATCTCCGTCCTGTCCCTGATCTTCTCCTGATGCTTCTTCCTGCCTGCTTTCTTCACTCTGATTATTCTCTTTCTTGTTCTCCTTATTGTCACAGCCGATCAGACTCACTGTGTAAAATAGAATGCCTATATAAAAAATTATTTTTTTCTTCATTTTATCTACCTTCCATTCATGTCTGTATATTTCCTGCTTTTTCATAATCTATAACTAAATCACTGCTGCAGACAGAGTTTCCATGTGCTCACTCTAATTTATACAAAATATATTTTGTCACGTCAAAACTGTTTCCATGCTTTACCTCCTTTGTATCATTCTGTACAGATAGTCGTATAAATACAATCCTCCGAAAGAACAATGGAAGCCTTTGAAATGCCGTCCCATGTTTCAAATTAACATGGTATTTAAAAACAGCCCAATACATTTTTCTGTTATTGTGCCACTTTTGTATTCTCACATTCATTATCATGCATATCATATATTACATCTCAACGCATGATTCTTTCTGTATCTTTCATCATATTATCCTACGCATTATTTCTCGATCAAATTTCCTGATGCCTCTGATTATACGATTATACAAATACATTTCTGCACATCTGCAAATGTATGTACCATTGGTAATAATATATGCTATCCATCTAATTCTGTCAATATTCCTGCTTATTGTTTTTATAAAATACATCTTCTCCTGACTATATTTATCCGGTGGATCGGATCCGACTCATAACTGATAACCTGATCATCTCAATTCCTCGAATTTCTCCTCCGTTTCCACCTTGAATAGAAAAAACAAGGTAGAAACATATGATATTCACTTGCATCATTTGGCGATATAGGGATTCTCAAAGAAATAATGGTTAAATATTAACGGCATGAAACAAAAACATCAAATTTTAAAAACTTTGAGTAAAATGTGTATACATTCTCGCTATTTAACTGTTTTTGCAAATTAATTCATTGATTTAGATCGAAACCTATTCGCATACTTTCCAATATTTTGAAATCTTGTTTTAAATATATAAAAAGGATTGCATAAGCAATCCTTTTTATATATACATATTAATTAATTTTAATTTCCATTTCTATTATGGAGTTGTTACCTCTTTTTGCTTTGGATAATCAACAATACCTAATTTAGCATATGCGCCTACCCATGTCTGAGTCTTCTTATCGCCAGCTACACGAATGAATACAGTCGATTCATCTGCTACATTTTTAATAGTAACTTTCTTATTTGGCGCAATCTTTGTTACTCTAGCATCAGCTGCCGGTGCCGTTGCGTCTTTAGCTGCTGTAACAACTTCGTATGTTAATGCACCCTTGTTTTCAATCACAATAACAGCTTTCTTTGATACTACAGCATAACTAATTGCTAATACACTATTGTTAGTTCCATCTTCTTTTACTGTAGCTTCTGCAATACCCTTACCGCCGTACTTACCATCTGCTGTTGCACTGCTTTCTGGATTTGCTGTATTTCCAGGTGTCAAAAGACTACTATCAATGGCAACAGGCTTAGCAACCTTAACACGATTCCACTTTGTAGCTGCTTTCTTTCCATCTACTGCAACTGTACGAACTTCCAATGTCATAGTATCAGCTGTTACAGCAAGCTGAGTAAAGATATCTGATACATTAGCCTTTACAGCTGCAGTACCAACTGCTACAGGCTTATTTGCGTTATCTTTATCCCACTTAATAGCCGTAGCATCTACTCCACGATACTCACTATTCTTTGGAAGAGTTACAATACCTTTTGTATAATCAATAGCTACGTTAGGTCCTTTAGCTGTTGCAGCAATATTAACCTTTGCTTCTTTACTTGGCAGTGCTGCTCCATCATATACTTTTACTTTATGCTCTTTCTTTGCACTGTCAATATATGTGAGCTCTTCGGTACCCTGCGTACTTAAAGTTGAAGATGCAGATGAAGCACTTGTTCCAGATGCACCTCTTGCTCTAACATATAAGGTTGCTCCCTGTTTCTGATATTTTGTTAAATCTATCTGTTTTGAAGTTTCCAAAAGATTTGTCCAAGTACCATATGAGGTTCTATATTCGTAAGCATCAGTCGTAATTTCTGCTGCTGCTTTCTTTGCATCTGCTGCCTTTGCACCCGTACCTACCTTAATAACTCCTGTAGACGGATCAAAGATTGCACTGACTGCCTTAGGGCCTGCCGGAATCTTTACTACCGATACTTCATCCTTTCCATTTGCAGAAAGAACAAGATAATTATCCTTTACATTGCTCAGCTTAGACAGATCAATCGTAGCAGCTCCTGTTCCGTCATACACATCCCATGCAGCAACGGTAATCTGTTTCTTAGCATTTACTTTACCTACGCCTACAAGAAGCTCACCATTTGAACCAGTAGCTTTCAGCTCCTGCTTAGTCGTGTCAATCGATACAGCGTTAACACCAGCTGTTGAGAAATCACCATCTGCTGCATTTGCTGTCACGATACCTGTTGCCATACAAACTGCTAATGCAGCTGTAAATACTGAACCCTGTAATAAAGTCTTTAATTTCATTAATAAATACCTCCTTGTAATATTACCTATACATTTTTACATCCTTGTAAGTCCACTCATGTGACTTAGTTGCTTTGCACCGGAAAAACCGTATACACTTTATTTGCATGAGCTATACCCAAAATATATAGGTATGAATTCCTAAATACATTTTTATTATAACACTTTCTTAAATAAAATGCAACCACTTATTTCCATTTTATTCAACTTTGTGCAACAGTCCATACAAGCCGAGCTGTTATATGCAAAAATCCATTTATAATCGCTTTGCGATAGGATTTTTACACTCCTGAATCACTTTCTTACGTCCTGCACAGTAAATGTGCAGGACGTACCGAACTGTTACAGCTTTGTTCAACAATTATTTGGCTGATCTTTTGATGCCGGAAACTAATATTCTGGATCCTCTTCCGGATAAGCTACCACACCAAACGCTGTCCACGGACTGCTGAACTGCTTCGACTTCAGATCTGCCTTCCGCCGAATAAATACCTTGCTTCCATCCTTAAGCCTGGAAATCGGTATTGTTGTTACAGCACTGCCATTTGTTTTCTCTGTCCATGCTTTAATCGTCTGAACTCCGGCGCATGAAGGGGTTGGCGTTCCACCTCCACGGACAGCACATATTTCATATGCTTCCTCCAAGTCATTCATAAAACGAACTCCTGTGCACACTTTTCTTCTCGCATTGTATACATATTGTGCTACCAATGCATCCGAACCCAGTTCATCATGCAGACAGCTGTTGTCTATACTCTGCTTGCTGATTGATACGGATGCGGCTTTGATGCTGTGTACTGTTGGAGCACTTCCCATTGCAATACGAATCCGATTAACTTTTGATGCAGGATTTTTCTCCGTCTTAGCATACCGCACTTCCAGAGTGCTGTTGTCTTTTTTTCCAAATCTTTCTGTCAGATCTTCTAACTCCAGCTGAAGCGATGTAGCTTTTTTCGCAGATACCCACTGCATGTCATTATTATTGCCAGCAGCTACCATACGGTACTGTGTTCCTTTCGGCAGAACAACTCTCTGCCTGCTGTAGTCAACAGATACCTTCGGTGCCGAAGGCAGCTGCGGTATAGCCACCTTTACTTCTTTGCCTGGAAAGCTAGACGTCTCATAGACCGGAATATCTTCTCCGTCTACATCCTCCACATCGTTATAAGTGGGATTAGGAGCCACAACCTGAAGTCGCTGTGCCGCCTCTGCTTTTAAGCGGAAATACAACGTGGCTCCCCGCTGCTGATACATGGATAAATCGCCATATGCGTCATAAGAATCAGCAACATAGATATACTCCTGCCAATTTCCATAGGCGTTGCGATATTCAATCGGTTCTGTGGTGAACTGTGTCACATCGCTTTTATCCGTATAATCATACATTTTTACGATCCCATTTACCGGATCAAACTTTGCTTTTACAGCCGTATTGACCGCTGGTATCTTAATCGTAATAGGATACTCACTATAGTTTCCGTATAAGCGGATGTAGTTGTCTTTCTCACGCTTTAAAAAGGACAGGTCTATCATCATGCCATAATGATAATCATATGTGTCTGATGAATAAAAACTGCATACATCCCTGCTTTCTCTGCTACTTCCCCTTCCGGTCGTAACAGTCCTGCGTGTGCCGAACTCACAAATGATCTCCGCATCTCTTGCACTTGTCTCTGATATAATCAGCTGCTGATGTTCATAGTCAATCGTGATTTCGTGCGGCAAAATAGAAGTATCCGCTTCAGCCTTCACGGTCTGACTATTTACGCCAAACCACAGAGCCATTGTAAATGTCCCCAATAGGAGATTGCGTAATAGTTTCATAGGTTTTTTCATAAATAGCCGTCTCCATTCTCTTGCTATTTGTATTTAGGAATTCATCAAACCTATGTATAACTCTTGCATTATATTTCGGCCAGATTATTAAATAGTTTAGCTTATTTTTGCATTTTCTTAATATTATTCTTTAAATTCTACTCCCTCTCCCTGATTGTCACCGATACCTTATCCCCAGCCTGCTTTCCAATACGCTGCCGTATTTCTTTACGTATGCCGATGATATAACAGACACTGCCGTCAGCATTTTTGACTCCCATATTTACAATGCTGCCGTCATACGGCTCACCGTCAAACTCGGCATGTACCTTCACTCTCCCTTTTCCAAATTCTTCCTTAATATTATAAGGAAAGATCACATATGCGCCGCCCTTCCTCTCTGCTTCATAAATCAAAGATTCATATTGATAGACTTTC
>CANDMV010000182.1 GCA_947385875.1 uncultured Eubacterium sp.
TAGACTGGCTGGATGCTACTTACGCATCTATGGGGCGCGGCGCGGGTAATTGTGCGATGGAGCTGCTGTTAGGGCTGCTGCGCAATCCAAAATATAATATTTACCCTGCCATTAGGTTTGTAGAGCAGCATATGAATAAACTGAGGGAAGACGGTGTTGTGTGGGGATATGATCTGCAGTATCTGATGACAGGGATACTAAATCAGCATCCGAGGATGGCGATTCAGTTTACGAAGGAGAATCGGAAGGATTATGCAGAGTTTTATAAGGAGATTGTAGTTCAGGATTAGAGCAATCATCCAAAATATATTGTGTGAGGAGATTGTATTTCAGGATTGTAACAGTCATCCAAAATACATTGAGTGAATAGTTACAATATTTTGTATTTTTATCATATGAGATAAACCGGAGGGCAGAATTTATGGATAATTATAAAATCAATACAAAGTGTGTTCAGGCAGGGTATACGCCGGGAAACGGCGAGCCGCGCCAGATTCCGATTGTTCAGTCAACGACATTTAAATATGATACCAGCGAGGATATGGGAAAGCTGTTTGACCTAGAGGCTGCCGGCTATTTTTATACCAGACTGCAGAATCCTACCAATGATTATGTGGCTGCAAAGATAGCTGCATTGGAAGGCGGAACCGCGGCAATGCTCACATCCTCTGGGCAGGCAGCCAATTTTTTTGCATTATTTAATATCTGTGAATGCGGCAGCCATATCGTATCTTCGTCTTCGATTTATGGTGGAACTTTTAACTTGATTTCCGTTACGATGGCAAAGATGGGCATAGAAGTTACATTTGTATCGCCTGATTGCAGTAAAGAAGAACTGGACGCAGCGTTTAAAGAAAATACGAGGGCAGTATTCGGAGAAACGATTGCCAATCCGGCGCTTACTGTATTGGATATTGAAAAATTCGCACAGGCGGCACATGAACACGGAGTGCCTCTGATTGTGGACAATACGTTCCCTACACCAGTGAACTGCCGTCCGTTTGAGTGGGGTGCGGACATTGTAACGCATTCTACGACGAAATATATGGATGGACATGGAGCTGCAGTCGGCGGTGCGATCGTAGATTCCGGCAGATTTGACTGGATGGCACATGCGGACAAGTTTCCAGGGCTGTGTACGCCGGATGAATCTTATCATGGCATTACTTACGCAGAAAAATTCGGAAAAGAAGGGGCTTTTATCTATAAATGTACAGCTCAGCTGATGCGTGATCTTGGCTGCATTCAGTCTCCGCAGCACGCGTTTTTGCTGAATCTGGGCCTGGAATCTCTGCATGTACGTATGCCGCGTCATGTGGAAAACGGACAGGCAGTAGCAGAATACCTGCAGCAGCATCCGAAAGTAGAAAAGGTCAATTATTCTGGCCTTGCAGGTGATAAATACTATGAGATCGCGCAGAAATATCTGCCAAACGGCGGCTGTGGCGTGGTATCCTTTGAATTAAAGGGCGGCCGTCCGGCAGCGGAAACATTTATGAAGCATTTAAAGCTGGCAGCGATTGAAACACATGTGGCAGATGCAAGAACCTGCTGTCTGAATCCGGCGACCTCGACACATCGGCAGATGAATGATGAGCAGCTGGCAGCAGCCGGTATTCCGGCAGGGCTGGTACGCATGTCGTGTGGTCTGGAGGATAAAGAGGATTTGATTAAGGATCTGGCGCAGGCATTGGATGCAATTTAATGTGGATAATGTATCCCAAGTTATGAGGTAAGCGGGCTGTGATGAATAAATTGGGGTGGGTATACCACAAAGCATGAGGTAAGCGGGCTGTGATGAATAAATTGGGATGGGTATTCTACAAGGCAGGGAGTGCAGGTTGAGCGGAAATCTTTGAACGGTAGTTATAACTGAATGCTTAGCTTGATAGACCGCATAATTATTTAAAAAAGCAAGGCAGGATTTTTGGATGCACAGATACAGATTGATGGGGAGGAGCATATCATGGCTTTATATTTAATACAAATGATGCATTTAAGGATTTTCAAATGCTTCGCAATGATAAATATTTTGTTGATAAGTCTGGTATGATTCCTGTGTTGTGACACTGGCATATCTGTCTGCAAGAAATTCAGTACAGAGTGGAACGCGAAGAAAAAAGCGGGAAAGGTTATGTAAACTTTATTTTTTACCCCAGAAGAAAAAATCTGCCCGGAATTGTCATTGAATTAAAAGCTGACAATACGCCGGAAGCTGCCATCCGGCAGATTAAAGATAAAGAATACTGTGAAAAACTGAAAAAAGTAGGTGTGAAAAAATTTTAACAGTTGGGATAAGTTACAATAAAAATAGAAAGGTGCATCAGTGTAAAATTGAAAAATGGAATAAAGATTTATGATATATGTGAAAAAGATCTGACATTAAGTATTATTCGATGTAGTTAATGTAAAAAGTGATTTAGAAAAAAATGTATGTGAATGCCGAAGCAGATGAACATGTAATCTAAGAACTGTATTTGTGCGAAAAGGCTGCGTATATTGATTTGAATTTGGGATACACTAAGATCAGTTGGTGATAAGATCATTAAATGTTAAGACACTTAGATCAAAAATCACAATGAAACAGTTTTTAAACTTAGTGAATAAGAAAGGATACCCACATGAATAATCAAAAAAGCCATGCCTTAACAGGTGCAAACAATCAGCGTATAAACAAAACAATCAAATCTGACAATGAAGTTACCGCCGCATGGACTGGCGGAGGATGTCATGAGCCGAAGTCCAATGTCTCGATCCCAAGCGGCAGTGCCGTAGAAAATGCCAAAGAATGGGTCGATAACGGCAGCAGGCTGTAGGGAGGTGGCATCATGGGAAAGACTATAATGACTGTAGACGGCAATACCGCGGCAGCCTATGCGGCTTATGCGTTTACAGAAGTGGCAGCTATTTATCCGATTACGCCGTCTTCAACGATGGCAGAAGTTGTGGATGAATGGGCTGCAGGCGGCAGAAAAAATATTTTTGGACAGACTGTAAAAGTAGCACAGCTGCAGTCCGAGGCAGGTGCTTCAGGAGCTTTCCACGGTTCGCTTCAGGCGGGCGCGCTTACGACTACATTTACGGCATCTCAGGGACTTTTATTAATGATTCCCAATATGTACAAAGCATCAGGCGAGCTGCTGCCCGGTGTCTTCCATGTCAGTGCAAGAGCGCTGGCAGCACAGGCGCTGAGTATTTTTGGAGACCATCAGGATGTCATGGCGGTCAGGCAGACAGGATGCGTCATGCTTGCTTCAGGTTCTGTGCAGGAGGTCATAGATTTAGCGCCGATTGCACATCTGGCTGCGATCAAAGGACGTCTTCCGTTTGTTCATTTTTTTGACGGTTTTCGTACCTCACATGAAGTGCAGAAAGTCGAAGCGCTTTCTTATGAGGAGCTGGCAGGGTTGATTGATAAAAAAGCTCTTCAGGAGTTCCGTGAGCGGTCGCTGTCTCCGAATCATCCGGTCACAAGGGGAACGGCACAGAATCCAGATATTTATTTTCAGACAAGAGAGGCCTGCAATCCATTTTATGAAAATATTATTCCGATCGTAGAAGAATATATGGCGAAGATCAATGCCCTTACTGGAAGAAATTACAGCCTGTTTAATTATTACGGCGCAAAAGATGCGGAGTATGTAATTGTTGCGATGGGGTCTGTCTGCGGTACAATAGAAGAAACGATTGATTATTTTAATGAACAGGGAGAAAAATACGGGCTGGTGGAAGTTCATCTGTTTCGTCCGTTTTCTATACAGCATTTTAGGGAGGCAGTGCCGAAGACGGCAAAGAGGATTGCAGTCTTAGACCGTACAAAAGAACCGGGCGCGCCGGGTGAGCCGCTGTATCTGGATGTGAGAAACAGCTTTTATGGATGCCAGGATGCACCTCTTATCATCGGCGGCCGTTTTGGTCTCGGTTCCAAGGATACGACGCCTGCGGAAATAAAAGCGGTCTTTGATAACCTGAAAAGTACACAGCCAAAGTCAGGATTTACGATCGGTATCGTGGATGATGTCACGCATTCTTCACTTCCGTCATCAGAAAAGATCATCACAGCCAAGCCGGGTACTGTGCGCTGCAAGTTCTGGGGACTGGGTTCGGATGGTACTGTAGGTGCGAATAAGCAGGCAGTTAAAATTATCGGTGAGCACACCGACCAGTACGTGCAGGCTTACTTTGCCTATGATTCAAAAAAATCGGGCGGGCTTACGACATCTCATTTAAGATTTGGTAATCATCCAATCAAATCAGCCTATCTGATCGATGAAGCGGATTATATAGCATGTCATAACCAATCGTTTGTCCACAGCTATGATCTGCTGAAAGGATTAAAGCAGAAAGGCACGTTTGTATTGAACTGCATGTGGGACTCAAGCGAGCTGGAGGAGCATTTGCCGAAAAAAATGCTTTATGAGATTGCTGAGAATGAAATCGATTTTTACTGCATCAATGCGATTAAAATAGCGGAAGAAATTGGGCTTGGCAACAGGATTAACATGATTATGCAGGGTGCGTTTTTTAAGCTCGCAAAGATTCTGCCCGAAGATCAGGCCAAGCAGTATTTAAAAGATGCAGTGAAAAAGGCCTATGGAAAAAAGGGCGATAAAGTCATTCAGATGAACCATGAAGCAATCGAACATGGATTCACCGACCTTGTAAAAATCGATGTGCCGCAGCAATGGAAAAGCTATAAAGATTATGAACAGGAGAGACCGGCAGATCAGTCACAGGATCATGATCTAAAAGAAACAGAGTTTGTATCCCGGATTATGAGGCCGATGAACCGTCAGGAAGGAGACCTGCTTCCTGTCAGCGCATTCAGCGGCATCGAAGACGGTACGTTTCCTTGCGGGACTTCTGCTTATGAAAAGCGGGGAATCGCTGTCAATGTGCCGGAATGGAATGTTGAAACTTGTATTCAGTGTAACCAGTGCTCATTTATCTGTCCGCATTCATGCGTACGTCCATTCCTTTTGACAGAAGAAGAAAAAGCAGCAGCGCCGGACAGTTTTAAAACACAGCAGGCAAAAGGCAAAGGGCTGGAAAATTATGCTTTTCGTATTCAGATCAGTACGATGGACTGTACTGGCTGCGGTAACTGCGCAGATATATGTCCGGCCAAGCCAAAAGCTCTGGTTATGAAAAAGCTGAGCACGCAGAGCCCGGAGCAGGTGCCGAACTGGAAATATGCAGTCAGTAAAGTATCCCGTAAGGGAAATCTTTTCGAAGGCAGGACGGTTAAAGACAGTCAGTTCAGACAGCCGCTTATGGAATTCTCCGGTGCCTGTGCAGGCTGCGGGGAACCTGCGTATATTAAGCTGATTACACAGCTGTTCGGCGAGCGCATGATGATAGCAAATGCAACAGGATGCTCTTCCATATGGGGCGCATCCGCTCCGACGACTGCTTATACCTGCACTCGTGACGGACACGGGCCGTCATGGGCAAACTCATTGTTTGAGGACAATGCTGAGTATGGATATGGCATGTATCTGGGAGTGCAGCAGATTCGTGACGGACTCGAACAGAATATGAAAGAATTGATTCAGACAGGAATCGACGTGCAGTTAAAGGAAGCATTTGAATATTGGATTCAGGTACGAGAGGATGGGGAAGAATCTATAAAAGCAGCGGCAAGGATTCAGGAAATATTGAAAAGCCCTCTGCCTGATAACTCACCGATTCGCGAACTGCCTGAAAAAATGCATAAATTAAAGGAGATTCAGGATAAGCAGGATTATCTGATAAAACGCTCCATCTGGATGATCGGAGGAGACGGATGGGCTTATGACATAGGCTACAGCGGTCTTGACCACGTGCTTGCGTCGGGTGAAGACGTCAATGTGCTTGTGTTTGATACGGAAATCTATTCCAACACCGGCGGACAGGCATCGAAATCTACTCCGGCAGCAGCGGTGGCGAAGTTTGCGGCTTCCGGTAAAAAATCCGGGAAAAAAGATCTGGGCAGGATGATGATGACTTACCGCAATGTCTATGTCGCACAGATTGCGATGGGTGCGGATAAAAACCAGACGTTAAAGGCAATCCGGGAGGCAGAAAGCTATCACGGCCCGTCGCTGATTATCGCTTATGCTCCATGTATCAGTCACGGCCTGCGCTCTGGAATGGGAAAGAGCATGGATAATATGGCACAGGCAGTTGCTGCCGGATACTGGCATCTGTATCGTTATAATCCAGATCTGATAAAAGAAGGCAAACAGCCGTTTGCACTGGATTCCAAAGACCCGACTGAAAGCTTCCGTGATTTTCTAATGGGGCAGGTGCGTTACAGTGCGCTGGAACGACAGTTCCCGGATCATGCAGGGCAGCTGTTTGATAAGGCGGAAGAAGATGCGGCGCTGCGGTTAGAGGAATATAGGAAGCTGGCAGGCAGATGATGAGTTCTTACAGAGTTGTGGTTAACGCAAGAGAATGAGTTTTAAGCGATTAACCAAGATAGTGGATCAGAAATTTTGATATGGGAGGAGGGCGTCAGAACAGACAGTTTTGCACTGTAAATGTGCAAGGCTGTCGGCTGCGCTCACTTTTATCCAATACCCATCATAAGCATACCCGGTTTTTCCTATCAAGAAGTTTTCTGACTTCGTAAATCCTGCTTTCTGAATTGCTTTTATTCTCTCTACTGCATATATTGGCACTTTAGTAATGATTCCGCTGCACCCCAGCATTTCCGATAGATGAGGAGTTATAAGCGCTGCAATATCGTATAATATATCTTCTTTTTCATAGTCACTTCTTACATCAATTCGCAAAATTCCCATATGATTAAATTTGTCATCTGAAATTCTTAAGCACAGCTCGATTGTTCCAATCACATTTGATACTGCCTTGTCAACGATAGAAAGTCTGGCAAACCACCCATTTTCATAGGATAAATTCCAAAAATCAAGTGCTTCATTCATTCTTTCTTTAGTCGCATAGTAAAAATTGTCTCCGTCACAATTATCGCTGTTAAAAAACGGTAATGCATACTTGTCACTGTAAACCTTCAGTAAATCATCGCAGTCATCTTTTTTAACAAATCTTAATAAAAATTTTTAGCTCTCCAGTATAGGGCACGTTTCATAAATATTCATATGCTGTCTCCAAAAGTTCTATTTGTAAAATTATTTTATTATCATTTTACCACATAAACACATACTATTCAAAAAAATATTTTCCTTTTCGCCCGGTCAATAAAAAAATAATTATTTTTTGTAAGAATCTATTGTTTTTAAGCGGATATATAAGTATAAGGCCTTACTTGATCTTAGGTGAATCACTGATAGTATGCCGGGATTTACTATTTCCGGTGTATTATTCTAGCTAAGGGGGACATTATGAGAGCAAATAATGAAAATTTTATTACACTGATACGCAGGCGGAAGGAAGAAGGAATCTTGTATGTCATTGACACATATGGCGCCTATTTGAGGGCGATCGTGCGCAGGAGGCTGTCCAAAGTTCCAAACGACAGGATAGATGAATGTCTGAACGATGTTTTCTGGGGCATCTGGAAGAATATTGACAGCTTCGACGAGACGAAGGGCAGTTTTCTAAACTGGGCATCTGGAATCGCACGATTAGAAGCAATAGATTTTCTGCGCCGTCTGGGCAGGGAGCTGGCAGCAGTCGGACTGGACGGGCTCGAACTGCAGCAGGATGATGCGCAGCTGCTGGCTTTTGTAGAGCGAGAGCTGTCGGAGGAAACACAGGAGCTGCTTTCACATCTTGGGCCGAAAGACAGGGAGCTGTTTCTTAGGATTTATGTGAATGAGGAAGAGCCGGAGCAGGTCAGTTCAGAAATGGGGATGACCAGAGCGAATCTGTATGTACGTTTATTCCGCGGAAAGAAGAAAATGCGTATGATAGCAGCAAAAAGAAAGGAGATTTGAATATGAATCGGGATTTTTATTTACTGGCAAATCGGATTGACTCGTCTGGAGATTTCGCTGCTTACGCGAAAGAAGAACTGGATGATCAGACAAGACAGAAGTATCAGCGTGACATACTATTGGCAATTAAGAAGGAAAAGAGAAAGAAAAGAGAAAAACGCGTGGCGGCTGCAGCAGCCGGCATTGCAGTGATGGCAGCGGTAACGGGAATTTTTCATAATGAGGTTCAGGCTGCGATGGAACAGATTCATATGCAGCTTGGTGCATTACTTGGGCTGGAGGAGGATTTTGCTGCGCGCTATACCAGGGTCGTGCATACATCGGTCAGCAGCGCAGGATATATTGTTACGCTGGATGAAGTGATTGCAGCCCCACGGAAGCTGTATATGAATTTTTTTATTGAGCGGTCGGATGGCGGTCAGATCGATGAGTTCTTTTCTATCCGGCAGCAGTTGTCAATTAATGGAGAAGCTGTGAATGGCGGAAGCGGGACATCTTCCGGCTTCGTAGACAGCGGGAAGAAAATTCTGAAGGTGACTGCAGAGTATGACCTGTTCCAAGCAGATTCGGATAAAATAGATTTTTCCACAGAAAATCTATATCAACTAGAACTGATAGAACTCGGCGAAAGTGAAAATGCGGGATGCTGGGAGTTTAAATTTTTGGCGGATAGTTCGGATGTCTGTAAGGATACAAAGGTTATGAAGCTTGGCTCAGAATATATGCTGTCAGATGGTACAAAGCTGGTCTTAGATGAACTGATACTAAATAAAATGGAGCAGCAGATTACGTATCATCTTGCGGGAACCGGGAATTATCATGAGATAAAGCTGCATACAGTGGACGATCAGGGGCGGACGGCAGAATTTATAATGGGCCCATTTTACGAAGATAATGGTTATATGCGAAACGGCTTTGTTTCAAAGAATGGAGAGCTTGTAAAGAGCTGGATTGCAGAAGATGCGAAAGAGCTGGAGGTGACGGCATATGTTATAGATGCGCCGGAAATTGACGGATTAAATGTGGATAAGTATAAAAAACAGATTGAAGAGACGGTTTTCTGGGATTTGACGAAGCTGGAGAGGATGGGAAAGGAGTAACAGCTTCTAATAAGTTTGACCCCGCGACGACTGGGATTAGCTGCAAAAGGCAGCTGTTCCAGTCTTTTGCATCTGCCGAGTGATAAGTAACAAAAATGTGACTTTTCACAGCACAGCTGCGATCTGGCTGGGTGTGAAAAGTAATATCAAAATGTAACAGTTCAGATAAGGTGTTACATTTTGGGTACACGGACGCCGGGTGAGGGGAGCTGTCCCGTCTTCTGGCGACTTTTCCAGAATGCTA
>CANDMV010000183.1 GCA_947385875.1 uncultured Eubacterium sp.
AGCGGCACCTTTAGCTTCCGGCCTTAGGCCGGGGCGGACTAGGTGCCGCGACCGTTCGGTACCATAATGTAGATGCAGAATACTTAGGGATTCTTAGCATTCTGGAAAAGTCACAAGAAGACGGAACCGCTCCCCTCACCCAGCGTCCGCGAAGCCACAATGTAACACCTTATCTGAATAGTTACAAAATCTTATGTTAATGACATTAGGTTGTAAAAAGCAAACAGAATAAACAAACAGATGCTTGAATTACTGATTGTGCTATGGTAAATTGTGAATAGATCATTTACAGACCTTCAACAAAATTACAGCAGAGGTATCGATATGGGAAATTATCTGAATCCAGGCAACAGCGGCTTTGAAGCAATCTTAAAATCTCATTATGTAGATAAAACCGGTTTCATCAGCCTGATTAATCGCACAATCGGCACAAAGCAGATGCTGACCTGTGTCAGCAGGCCCCGCCGATTTGGCAAATCCTTTGCTGCACAGACGCTTTGCGCCTATTATGACAAAACCTGTGATTCCTCTCGCCTGTTTCATCATCTCACAATCGCAAAAGATCCGCAGTATACAAAACATCTGAATCCATATGATGTCATATACTTAGACATGACAGGCATCATCGGTGAAACAGATCCTTCTAATATCGCCCCTTACATCAAGAGGAATATCGTTCATGAACTGACAGCGGCATATCCTGATCTGGAAGTATCCGAAAGCTTTCTCTCTACACTCATCCACGCTGCAGCATCCGCCGGAAATCGGTTCGTTATGATTATTGACGAATGGGACGCGCCTATCCGTGAAACCAAAAACAATCCACATGCGAAGCGGGCCTATCTGGAATTCCTGCGGACACTATTTAAAAACAGCAGCGCTACTTCCCAGATCTTCGCAGCTGTATATATGACAGGCATCCTGCCGATAAAAAAAGACGGCTCGCAATCCGCCATATCCGATTTCATGGAATTTTCGATACTTGATCCAGGCAGATACGCTGAATATACGGGCTTTACAGAAAATGAGGTACGCTCATTATGCGATGCCTATCAAATGAACTTTTCCGAAGCAAAGGACTGGTACGATGGATATTCCTTCGACCAGCTCAACTCCGTGTATAATCCTTATTCCATTATGAGCGCCATGCACAGCAGGAAATATAAATCCTACTGGAAGAAAACTTCCGCAGCAGAAGCTCTTCTAACCTATATTGATATGGACGAAGAAGGGCTGCAGGATGATATAGTTAAAATGATAAGCGGAGAAGAAATCGACGTTGACACTGAAACATTTGATAATGACTTTGAAACCATAAAAAACAAGGATGATGTGTTAACACTTCTTATCCACTTAGGTTATCTGGCATACCGTGAGGATGGACAGGGAATAGGAACAGTCCGGATACCTAATAAGGAAGTCCGAATTGAATTTAATAAAATCCTCCGCAGGGGAAAGCACACAAAGCTCCTTGACCTGATTCATAAATCCGATGAGCTGCTTAAAAAGACAATACACGGCGATGCCGATGCTGTAGCACAAGAAATCGCAATGGTACATGATTCTAACTACGCACCGCAGTTTTATAACGATGAACAGGCATTACGGACTGCCGTTAGATACGCATACATTACATGCGTCGATCAATACAATAAAATTGAAGAACTGCCGTCTGGGCACGGATGTGCAGACCTCGTATACATTCCGAAAAAACGATCTGCGCTGCCGGCAATGGTGATTGAGCTTAAATGGAATAAGACAGCTTCCGCAGCGATTGCACAAATCAAAGACCGCAATTATCCGGCAGTGCTTAAAGATTTCGGCAGCGAGATTATTCTAGTCGGTATTAATTATGATGAAAAAACGAAACTTCATTCTTGCATGATTGAAAAAATAATATAAAAACTATAAGAAAGATACTAATATAAATCGATTACCAAATGCGATATCGATCAATGTAACAATTCAGAAAAGGTGTTACATTGTGGCTTCGCGAACGCTGGGTGAGGGGAGCAGTTCCGTCTTCTTGTGACGTTTCCAGAATGCTAAGAATCCCTAAGTATTCTGCATCTACATTATGGCACCGGACGGTCGCAGCACCTAGTGTACTAGTCCGCCCCGGCCTAAGGCCGGAAGCTAAAGGTGCCGCTCCCCTCACCCAACTGTTTTTGATAATCCTTAAAGTAAAAATGCTGACTATACAGACAGAATCTTTAGCTGTAGTCGCTGATCTAAGATCTTTAATTATTACCTTTTGCTTCCATTTAATACTTCGTCAGACCAACCCATAGGTGCTGCATCACAACAAGTATTCAATGCTTTCAGCAAATGATATCTATTTCTTCCTGACACTCACAAAAAAAATTCTTCCTCCCTCTCCGGTATTAATTCATAAGCTGTAAACAGCTCCGCGCACATTTCCTTTGTATCCGGGTCCACCGGTGTATGAACCATACAAGCCCGCATCTTCAGCCCATGCACTCCCTGCTCTTTGTCAGCCTTTGGATTACTCAAATATAAAGATGCACTGCCCTGATGGATATGTTCCCTCTGCTTAGAATCCAGATATTCACTCGAATAAAACTGCAGGCTCAAGTCCATCGTACATTCATACTCAATGCCAAATAAACGCATCCCGCGTGGACATTCCTGTTCGAGAGCCTGATATGTGCTTTTCTTTATTGACTCAAATTCCTCCTCGGATATGCGTTCTTTCGCAAGTCTTTGATATTCCGGGTCTGCAAACTGCTTTTCATGCTCTGCATATAGATCAATCAATGAGATACGATTCATATAACAGACCGCTTCCTGCGGCCTGCCGTCTCTGTCCCTGATTGTAAACACGACAGCTTTTGCATCTTCTGCCGTCTGCGCGTATCTATCAGATACTGTCAGTTTTATGCGCTTTTCGACATAATACTGCTTGGGAATACTTCCCCATGTGACACAGATTCTGGCGTTCTCCCATTCTGGCAGTGTTTGAAGCGGCGTGCGGATCCTCCAATGCATCATCTCGATGCAGTTCCATTCCATTTCATAAAACACGCTGTCCTTAGGAATACTCCATCCGGCAGCCGACAGCCTTGACAGCAGCATAAGGCTTTCCGGCAGATTCATGTCCATTGTATAAGACTGCCCTCCATTGGATTCGATCAGCAGGTCATTGATTTTTATTTTCGATATATTTACCGCCCCGCCGATCATATAGAACTGGCTTTTCATTGACTGGCGCATCGTGGCATCATCTGGAAGGGCACGTTCCTCCCATGGCTCTGTCTGTGCCATTATATATAGATACAGTTCCTCCCCGACTCGCGTCATAGCAAGGAAATGATAAGACCGTCCCTGAGATTCAATCGTTCTTCCTATGAGCCTGACTTCATCAAACTGATTCCTAGCTGACAAATCCATTAGGTATTCAAAATTCATACACTTAACTCTCCTTCTTTCGTGTAATGACATGATGAGATGTCATCGTGCCAATACACCAGCTCTATTAAACCGTAAATCTTCCCACCGAATGCTTCAGCTTCTGCGTACTCTCTTCCACAGAATTCATAATCTGTGACACATCATTCGCACTGGCAGAAATATCAGCCGTATTATGAGCGATTTCATTAATCCCTGCCGCACCATCATTATTCGCCGCAGCAATTTCATTCAGAGATTTGCTCATGCTTTCAATCGCATCGGACAGTGCCTGTGAAGACTGGTTGATTGCCTCCACCAGACCTTTTACCTCCTGAGAATCATCATAATACTGTCCGCCAATGTCTACCATTTTCTGATAATCAGCAATTACGTTTTCTCCGATAAAATCGATTACCTTTTCGGCATTTGAAGACAAGTTGCGCACTGCAATGATAACCTGATTCGTTACCTCCTGAATCGCTGCAACCGAACTCTGCGAATTTTCCGCGAGCTTGCGTATTTCTTCTGCGACAACTGCAAAGCCTTTTCCCTGTTCTCCTGCTCTGGCTGCTTCAATCGAAGCATTCAGCGCCAGAAGATTTGTCTGAGAAGCAATCTCTAAAATACCTTCGGACAATTCATTGATCTTGCCTACTTCTTTCGAGCTTTCAATGGCCTCCCGCAGATCTTTATTAATTTCAGATGTCAGCTTCGTAGCCCGTTTCTGTGACTCAACCGCATTCTTCTTTAGATTCTCCGCCCTGAGGCTGATCCCCTCCGCTACTTCAGTACCATGCAGCGTATCCTGCTTAATAGAAGAAATAGACTCCAGAATACTGTCTGTATTGCGCATCATCCCCTCGGTGCCTGCTGCCGTCTCTTCCATCTCCGCCGCACGCTCCTGTGTAAGGCCGCTTACTGTAGTGATTTTATCCGACAGCATCTGTATTTTCTCATTTGAAATCTCTACGTCATGATCCATCGTACCGGCCTCGCCCAGAATATCCTGAAACAGCCCCCGGATATCGCCCTGCATTCTTTCCATAGAAACCGCAAGCGTACCGATCTCATCTCTGCGTTTTAACAGCTTTTTAGGAATGGACTGTGAAAAATCCGCGTTTCCATTCTGCTCCACAATCGCTACCATACGGTTCAGCGGATGGATAATCGAATATGAAATCCGTATATTTAATAACGTCGCAACAACAAAGCATACAATAGCTACGATTAAAATTCCCCTCAGAATTGAAAAAATAACGGATCTGAAAATATCTTCCGGCATAAAGACGAGTGTCAGCATTCCCCCGCTTTTATTAATCGCGCCTATATTCTGTATACCGTCCAGTTCAAACGATACATTAGCCGCCCCTTCATCTGATATGCTTTTCATCATAGCAGCTGTGCTCTCATTTTCTTCATTTAGATTCAAAGAAAGGATCTGCTCTTCATTCATACTAGCTATAACTGTTCCTTCTCCATCCATAATCAGAATCTGTATATTACCGTCATCAGCTGACTGTGTAAAAGAAGATGTCATTGTCGCAAGATCAATGGAATTATTGATACCTCCTACAACTTCACCCGTCTGAGGGTCATTAATCGCGTAAGAAATAACGCATACAGGCCTGCCTGTCACCGGCGATATATTATTTCCTAAGAAAGCACCGTCTGTCACACAAGTCTCATACCAAGGCTCTCCGGTCACATCATGCAGCGTATCACCGCCCAGTCCGTCTGCTATGCCCATCGGCCCGCAGATAATAAAAAAGTTCTCATATAAGCCGCCTGCTCTTTCAAAAATTCCATCCATGTAATCCTGAATGATCTGATTTTCCGTCTCATCCAGCTCTCCCGCATGATACTGCTGCGCAACTGCCTGCGCTATGTATGGCGACTGCGCAATCGCCTGCGTAAGTTCAATCTGATTTTCTATAATCAGATTAAGTTCATTCATCTTTTCACTGGATAAGTCCTTCAGGTTTTCATTTTCCATATTCATCATCTGCTTTTGTATCGACGTTATGGTAAATAAAACGGTAACTGCCAGCGGAATTAACATACACAGCATAGATGTGCCAAAAATTGTCTTAAACAATCCACCTATGCGCACTTTACCTGACCTTTCTTGTCTGCTGCCACTCATTTAACTGCCCCCATTTTTCTGATTCTGTATCATTTCCTAAGCTGCATGATACCGCAGTCTCATAGCATTGTTAATGATTCAACCACACCAAACCATAATCTCATACCGCAGCTTTCATTCACAAAATCCGTTTATGCTTTACTGCACGATACCATTCATTTGCTTAACGATCATACCGTAATCCGATAATCTGCCTCAAAGGTCTCTCCTGCCTCCAGACATTGTCCCCACTCACGCTCCTGCCAGCTTCCTTCAAAATCCAAGCTGTCACATCTGCCGTACCATGGTTCTATGCAGATAAACGGCGCTTTTTTGCCAGGCGGAGACCAGATTCCAAAAAGAGGAGCATCAAAGCTGACTGTAAGATAATGACTGCCGTCCGGCCTTACAAGTGCTGCTTTTTGTGCCTGATGATGCTCTAATACAAGTGCATCCTGATCGAATAAATGCTCTGTGACCTGAAGACATCCATCTTCCAACTGATACGCAGCCTGTTCTCTGCTCATTAATCCATTCTTAATCACACCAGACAAAATCTCCGATTTTCCCGATCTTTCTTCTGCATCAAGCCAGATCCGGTAATCCTCCTGGCACTCTCCCTCAGCAATCGGACAGCAGAAAGCAGGGTGCCCGCCGATAGAAAAATACATCCGGCTATCGGAAGGATTCTTCACCTTCCATTTTACGATGACAGAGCTTTCCTCAAGCTCATATCCGATTTCCAGAACAAACGCGTAAGGATATTTTTCAAGTGTCTGCGCGTCTGATTCTAAGACAAACCACAGCTCCTTTTCGCTCTGGCCCTTTAACTGAAATTCCATATCTCTGGCAAAGCCATGCTGTCCCATCGGATAGCTCTTTCCCTCATGCAGATACGCTCCATGATTCAGGCTTCCGACGATTGGAAACAGGACTGGCGAAGTACGTTTCCAATACTGCGGATCTCCCTCCCACATATATTCTACATTGGTATCCTTCTTTTTTAAGGATTTTAATTCTGCTCCCATACGATCGACCTGAATTGTGATCTTCTCATTGCTTATTTGATAATATGACATATTCTCCCTCTTTTCCGACTATTTTTAAATAACGATGCTTCTTTTCTACATTATAATTTCCTATATTATGATAATATAATGCACAATTCCTTAAACTGTCCCACCGCAAATAATTTAGTACCGCATTCGATATGTGGATTATTTCTGATTGATTTCCGCTGAAATTAATTTACTGCCGAACTTAAAATGCAGATTATTTCTGGTTGATTTCTGCTGAAATTAATTTACTGCCGCACTTAAAATATAGATTATTTCTGGTTGATTTCCGCTGAAATTAATTTAAACCGCATACATGGATTACTGGTCAGTCAATTCAGCACCTCTCCCCTAATCACTACAGAAACAATCTGATTACGCTCGTTGAGCATCACCAGATCCGCATCCTTTCCTTCCTCTATGGAGCCTTTCTGATTATAAACGCCGATCAGCCTTGCCGGATTTTCTGTCAGCATTGGAATCACCTCTTCCAACGGCATTCCTGTAAAAGCAAGCAGATTTCGCAGAGCAGCATTCTGCGTCAGCGTACTGCCTGCCCTGACACCGGACTCAGCCAGCTTCGCATCTCCATCTTCTACCACTACCTGGTTCACTCCCAGATGATAATTTCCATCAGGAAGCCCGGCTGCCATAATCGAATCTGTAATTGCCACTACACGCTCCGCCCCTTTTGTCTTGATAATCAAACGGACAGTACCCGGATGTAGATGCCTTCCGTCACAGATGATCTCACAATACACATCGGACTCCAGCGCTGCTCCCCATATAGCCGGTTCATGCTGATGCAGCAGCCTCATGGCATTGCCCGTATGCGTGACTGCACGCACACCCTTTTCAACAGCCTGCATGGCGGTCGCGTAATCTGCCCCGGAATGTCCCATTGCTGCTACAATACCATACTTTTGAAGTACCGGTATCAAATCCATGACTCCTTCTGCTTCCGGCGAAACCGTCATATAGCGTATCCCGCCTTTTGCCATCTGCTGATACTGCTCCACCAATGCAGCATCTCCTCTGCACAAAAGCTCCTCCGGCATAGCCCCTTTATATTCAGAAGCCAAAAACGGGCCCTCCAGATGAATTCCTAAAAGCTGTGCACCCCTGCGTGGTCTTTTTTTATATTCCAGATACTGCTGTATACACCAGCTTGTCTGTTCTTTTGTGTCTGTAAGCACAGATGCTAAAAAGGATGTTGTGCCGTTTTGAGCAAAAAATAAGCCGATTTTTTCCAGATCATCTGCAGAGGCACTATTCACATCAATACCGACTGCACCGTGCGTATGAAGATCTATAAATCCCGGCACAATTCTGCAGCCGGATGCATCAATCATGTTTATATCAGATGTATCAGCCAACCTCATTCTAGCTGAATCTGACATTCCCGTATTCATTGGATCTGGCGTATGTTTCATCTTCTCATCAAAAATCGAACTCAGCTTCCCATTTGAAATGCACAGCGTTCCTTTTTGAAAATGATTATCTTTATAAATCTCTCCATTCACGATACATAGAGCCTTCATAACATACCTTGACTTTCTACTGATCTTATTATCTTATCTGTCTTCTCTATCAAAATTATGTCTTCATCGAAAGAATTCTGGACACAGACATAGCTATTCAGTTTGTACAGCCCTGCTGCCGACTTCCTCCTTATTATCCGGGAGAGCCGCCACAAACTCGGTAATCCTTAACAGCACATCCGGATGGTTCTGCATAATTGAAGCCGGAAAATGCGCAGACACATCACCATAGGCTGCGTGGCGAACGACGCTGCGATGCCAGTCCCGAAAGCACGCCAGGCGTACTTTTCTGGAATGAAAGATTTCATTCATCCCGATTGTAATACAGTACTGCGGCATATCATCGATTGCACCGTTCAGATTTGTAATCGCATTTGTCGTCCTGGTCTCACTGCTGATCTTGAGCACTCTCGTATGCAGATTTAAAAACTCCTCCGCCGTCATATCATCCCTAGCTTCATTAAACGCCAGATGTCCATTTATTCCAATTCCGCCAAAGCAGATATCCACACCGCCCAGCTTTTCAATCAGCTCACCGATTTCCTGAGGATGACGCGGGTCTGGAAAAATCCGCTGCTGCTGGGGCATCAGGAGTTCGGGCCGTATTTTTGAATATACATTCCTGTCCATAAAGCCGCGAAAGCTCAGTACATCTTCTTTTGACATCCATTCCATATCATCCTTTAAATATTCATCCATATTTATAAACCAGACATTTTTCAGACTAATCTCCTCCTTATTCACCAAATCTACAAAATAAGGATACTGCCCTACCGGCCCCACCGGACAAATAAAAACCGTCTGCTCAGAAAGCGCGTTTTTACGCTTGATCTCTTCTGCCATTTCCTCTGCAATCTCAAGGAACACCGAATCATTATCCGGCAGCACCCTGACTGGAATCTTCGGCTGTGCTAAAAATTGTTCCTTATCGTAATAATAATACTCATGTCTCATATCCAACAGATCGGAAGAGCGTCGTGTAGGGAAAGAGTGTGTGAATATGTGT
>CANDMV010000184.1 GCA_947385875.1 uncultured Eubacterium sp.
GCCACGGCACACGATACGATTTGCTGCCATGAAATCTGCTGTGCGTAGACAGCAGACCAAAAGCTGCCCATCTCTTATAGACATCCGCCGTAGAGGTGCTTTCAAATCCGCCGATATCATGGCTCCAGTATCCAAATCCGCTGCTGGTCAAAGACAGTCCGCCCCTTAAGCTCTGCTCCATAGACTCATAGTCAGACCAGCAGTCGCCGCCCCAGTGAACCGGGAACTTCTGCCCGCCTACAGTCGCAGACCGTGCAAACAGCACAGCCTCTTTGCTGCCCCTGCGCTGTACCAACACCTCATAGACTGCCTTGTTATACAGATACGTATAATAATTATGCATCTTGTAAGGATCCGCCCCGTTCGCATATACCGCATCTGTCGGGATTCTCTCGCCAAAATCTGTCTTAAAACAGTCAACGCCCATATCCAGCAGTCCGCCAAGCTTGTCCTGATACCATTCTACCGCTTCTTTATTGGTAAAGTCAACAATAGCAAGTCCCGGCTGCCACATATCCCACTGCCAGACATCCCCGTTTGCACGTTTTAAAAAATATCCCTTTTCCATGCCTTCATCAAACAGCACAGACTCCTGGCCGATATACGGATTGATCCAGACACAGACTTTAATCCCTTTCTCATGAATGCGGCGCAGCATCCCTTCCGGGTCTGGAAATACTCTCTCATCCCATACAAAATCTGTCCAGTGAAACTCTCTCATCCAGCAGCAGTCAAAATGAAAGACGCCAAGAGGAATCCCCCGCTCCAGCATACCGTCAATAAAGCTCATAACCGTCTCTTCATCATAGTCCGTCGTAAACGAGGTAGACAGCCACAGCCCAAACGTCCACTGCGGCGGCAGCGCAGGCTTTCCTATAATGTCCGTATAACGTACCAGCACCTCTTTCATCGAAGGCCCGTTGATTTATAAGGGCAGTTTTAGTTTGAAATACAGCTCATCACTCCTTCTTGCATTCTGGAACGGACGAAGGCAGACCGGGCGGATTCCCTCTCCCAGCGTCCGAATAGCCAATATGTAAATTGCTCCTGCATAGTAATGTTACTTTACCACGAGGATTGAAATATGACAAATCGTTTTCATTTTAAATATTTTACTAAAAATAATATGAAGCGCCAGCTGATTACTTTATTTATCTGTGCGGTTATGATTCCGGTCATCAGCATCGGCAGCATACTTGGTATTTTTGTATACAAAAAAACATTCAGCCACTATGAAGACCTCGTCCGCTCGCAGAGCAGACTGGTACATTCCACTATTGTATCCACTTCCATTTACCTGCACGCTACCTACGAAACCGTAATCAGCAATCCAAAGCTCCAGCAGCTTCTGTGCACAGACGACCCGAATTACAATACGATGGAGGCTACCTCAGAACTGACAGGATTATTTGATAAGACACTGACAAATACTGCTATGTTAACGACACTAAAGCTTTATGTACCAGCAAATCTCATGGGCAATGTAGAGCCGAATAAATACATCCTGCCCTTTACAGACGAAACTGAAAAATCCCGCTGGTATCAAAAAGCTGTCAAATTCTCCGGCAATTTCTGGACCAGCGACATCCGCACCGGGCAGAACGACGTAAACTACTGGGAGCTCCACTACTGCTGCCGGATCCCGATCCCGGAGAAGCATACCTATGCCGTGCTGTTAATGTCGGTTTCTAATGATTACCTGCGCAGCCTGATTTCCAACAACAATTACGAGATCTTCTTAAATGTAAATGAGCAGCCAGTATTTATCAGCTCTGACCGCAGCTACGCCGGGCAGGAGTTTCCTCTGGATTTAAGCACTGAAATGTCGGACTCCAAGACAGGGATCTTTACGCTGTTTGATAAAAAAACTCTCGGCTCCTTTGCCCGTGTAAACCTCTACCATTCATCAGACAAGCTGCATATCTTTGTCGCAGATACAAATGCAATGGATACGATACATCACCTGCTGATTATATTTTTACTAATCATGCTGCTCGCGCTGTCAGTCTCCGCAGTCATTATCATTTTGTATGCTACCTATTTCAGCGGGCGCATCAATACACTCCGGTTGGCCATGTACAAGGTCAGCAACAATGACTATGAAATCGTAGACGCCATCCGGGGTGATGATGAATTAACCGCCACCTTCCAAGATATGAAGATCATGGTGGAAAAGCTGAAAACCGCAGAAGCAAAAATCTATGAGGCACAGATCCGTGAACAGACGATTGAAAACCAGCAGCAGCAGATGGAGCTGAAGCTGTTAGCAAACCAGATCAATCCGCATTTTTTGTACAACACCTTCGAAGCCATCCGAATGAAAGCACTTGTCGAAGGAAACAAAGCTGTCGCCAATGCCATCAAGCTGCTGAGCAAATGTATGCGCTACGTGCTAAGCAATACAAGAACGTCCTCTACGACCCTGCAAAAAGAGCGTCACATGCCAGATTCTCTGGAAACGGTTCGCCCCGTCTACTTTCGCGGCTTCGTAAAGCCCCTGGTCAATACCTGCCATCGCAGAAAGGTAGATAATGGCATTCCATCCCATTTCCTTCCAGACATCAATCAGGCAGACGACAAACCAGAACGCCGGACTGTTCGTGGACATCAGATGCAGCTTCGTACCCAGCATCGTATCGATCGCTCCGCCGTCATTGAACAGCATCTTCGCAATACTTGCGATGATAACCCATGATACAAAGTGCGGCAGGTAGGACACTGTCTGTGTGATCTTCTTGAACCTGGTAAAACACAGCTCATTTAAGACCAGCGCAAACAGTATGGATGTGAGCGTCCCGATCGCAATGCCTAAAATACTGATCCCGATCGTATTAATCACTGTCTGCGGAAACAGTCTGTCTGTAAACGCCTTGATAAAATTCTCAAAGCCTACAAACTCTCTTTCCCACACCGGCAGTGCAAAAGACCCTGGTTTTACTTCTTGGAATGCCATCGTCCAGCCCCACAGAGGCACATACTTGAAGATAATAAGCCAGATGACAAACGGTACTGACATCAGAAGAAGATATCTCTGTCTCCACATAAGATTCCAGGAAAACTTTTCTCTCGCATCTTTTTTCTTTTTCATACGTCTTTCAACCTCCTTTTCTGTAAATAATTATACGAAATCAGACTGCATTTCTAATACCACGCTTATTGCATGTTTTTTGCTATAATATTTTTACATTTCATGCACTAAACAGAAAAATATCAAATTTTTACAATAGTTTTGTTTCAATAATTACTCTTGTCGTAACCCATTCCTTTTTTCCTCATACAATACACTATAAGTATCTATACCTAAATTACCCAGTGCGGAGCACTTTAGATACGGTGTGCCCTTTGGGTATACCTTATTTATACTGATAAGCAACTAAATTTGCCATAGGACATAAAAAGTAAGCCGCCGGGCTCTATACAGCCCGTGCATTTACATATACCGCTTATTTTTAAAGTGGATTTGGAAAATTGGAGGAATTTTTATGAACCATCTATTAGAATTTCAACATGTGTCATACTCCTACCACGCAATCGACGGAGAGACGCTTGCTTTGTCAGATATCAGCTTTTACTTAAATGAAGGAGAATTTCTTGCCATTGTCGGTCCAAGCGGCTGCGGCAAGTCTACACTGCTGAATCTCATCTGCTGCCTGAATACTCCGGAATCCGGGCAGATTTTTTTTCATCAGGAGCCTTTGACCAAAAAATTAATCAGCTCGACCGAAAACGGCCAGGGAACAGTTGGATATATGCTGCAGAAAGACCATTTATTTGAATGGCGCAGCATTGAGAAAAATATATACCTTGGACTGGAAGTCCAAAAAAAGCTGAACAGGCAGACAAAAGATTACTCTGCCCATCTGCTGAAAAAATATGGCTTATATGAATTTCGCCACAAAAAGCCTTCGGAACTGTCAGGCGGTATGCGCCAGCGCGCCGCCTTAATCCGCACACTCGTGCTGAAGCCGGAGCTGCTGTTATTAGATGAGCCTTTCTCTGCCCTAGATTATCAGACAAGACTCAATACTTCCAACGACATCAGCGCAATTATCCGCGAGGAACAAAAAAGCGCGATACTCGTCACACACGACCTGTCAGAAGCCGTCAGCCTTGCAGACAGGATTCTGGTCTTAAGCTCAAGGCCCGGACATTTAAAACGCATCATCACTACATCATTTTCAAAAAACCTGTCAGCATTAGACCGCCGCAGCACAAATGAATTCAGGGAATACTTCAATCTATTATGGAAGGAGATGAACGAAAATGAAGAAAACACTTTCAGCGCAGGAACTGTATCTTAAATCAGTCAGGCATACAAACCATGCCGTTTTATTCTGGCGCATCTTTTTGGGCATCCTTTTTATCTCCGCATGGGAGCTGTGCGCCGGATACAAAATCATAGATTCCTTTATATTCAGCAGTCCGTCAAAACTAATCCGCTGCCTGAATGACCTGCTCCTCCATCAGAACCTCACCTGGCAGATTGGGATTACGTTATTTGAAACTCTGGTCAGCTTCTTCCTGGTAATCGCTGTCAGCCTGATTTTTTCGATCCTGCTGTGGAGAAGCCGTTCTTTATCCAGAATACTGGAGCCATACATGGTGATGTTAAACAGTCTTCCAAAATCCGCACTCGCACCGCTCCTGATCGTATGGCTGGGCACGAATTATAAAACGATTATCTTAACCGGCATGTCAGTAGCTGTATTTGGTTCTATTATGAGCCTATATACTGGCTTTATAGAAGTAGATGCCGAAAAAATCAAGCTGATTTATACGCTGAACGGTACAAAACATGATGCCTTGTATAAAGTCATCCTGCCCGCTAATATACCGAATTTATTCAGTATTATGAAGGTCAATATCGGTCTGTGCCTTGTGGGCGTGATTATCGGCGAGTTTATAGCAGCAAAGCAGGGGCTTGGGTATCTGATTATATATGGAAGTCAAGTATTCAAAATGGACTGGGTCATCCTTTCCATCCTGATTCTCTGTATCATTGCTATGGGGTTCTATCTTCTGCTTGACTTGTTAGAAAAGTTATATCACAAAAATACTCAAAGAACCTAGAGTTTAGTGCAGTCTGATTCGCGTCAGTGCAAGGCAAAATTTCAACGGCGATGCGGATCCATCAGCTAGAAATTTTACACAGCAATGGCGTAAATCAGGCAATCATATTGGTACATCATGCGGCAGCCACTTTTATAAGCTTTCTTTATTTGTTACAGCTCCAGCAGCTTTAATGAAATCAGCAGAACAAAATAATACGCTGCCGCAAAAACCATAAATAAAGCATATCCAAGCAGAATCCCCATAACGATTTCTAATATCATCACAGCTATATGTATCCAGAGCCTCGCATGATTTAATGCCGCTACTATAACTGCCTCAATTACGATTACAAACCCTGCTGTAATTAACGACATATGCAGCAGCCATGTACTAAGCAGGATCAGTGCCAGACTGCCTGCCAGTATGCCTGCAAAGGCCATCTTCATGGCTTTCTTGTTAATTCTTTTTTCCGCCTCCAAAGACAGCCCGTCATTTGCCTTATCACCGCGCTGTTCCAAATCTAAATCTTCAAGACCGATTTCTTCTTCCTTAAGTTTTAATCCACTCATATTTACACTTCCTAAATTTTTTATTTATCATACCAATATTGCAGAATCAGATTATACCAATATCTATTATCAATACCGTCATTCTTTATCAGACACCATTTTTATTTGAACATATATTACCGCATCTATTATATACTGTTTTTTCTAAAACCACAACTTTATTTAAAATAATTTAAAAAAGACTTGCTTTCTCCTTCTTTTTATGGTAAAGTATTCAAAGTCAGGAATACATACAGCCGATATGTTTTAGAATATGCCAATATGGCTCAGTTGGTAGAGCAACGCATTCGTAATGCGTGGGTCGGGGGTTCGAGTCCCCCTATTGGCTTTTATAATTTATTTATGATTATAGAAAGCCCGCAGAGCGTGCTTTCTATTGTTTTATTTAAGAATATTTACATATAGGAGGTTTTCTTATGAAGCCAGCAGCACTTGCAAATACTCTAGATGAAATGATCCGTGAAACAAAAAAAGGACACCTAAACTGGCAGCTTGAGCTTCAATCGACCGACGGCCTGGATGATTCTGTCAAGCACCGCATTACAGAAGATGAAAAAGAGTGGATCGTAGATGAATGTTTTATTTCTTTTTACTGCGTGTTCCGCGGCAAGAAATATCTTATGATTACCTACGAGCACATTAAACGTTATAAAGACCAGGTGCGCTCTGATAATCTTATATTTATGCCCCCGTTAAATGTCCGCTTTTTTGACGTAGGTATTCTTTCTCCTTATATCATAGACGCTAATGCGGTGCTGCTTGACCGTTTTCATCAGCTGTGGATGCTGCTGATGGATTCTTATAAAAAAAATGAAAACCGCGTATCAATAAAATTTTTTGATCCATACGAATAAAACTCTCTTTACCAGGGCTGCCGTCCTAAGAAAATAAAAGCAAGATCTAGATAACCCACTTTAAATCAGCATACGTTTGACTGAGAATAATTTTTCGAGAACGCATGTCAAAAACTGGAGGTGTACCAGAGAGCACCTCAAATTTTTGACATATGCTCTCCGAAATTCAGGTCCGTCAAACGTGTGCTTATTTAAAGTGCAAACTGCTATTCTTTGTTGTATTTTTCTTAGGGCGACGGCTCCTTTTTTGCATATCCATAATTCTTAATTTTTTTATGAAAAGATATTGACATTTCCTGCATGATCTTACATAATAGTTTTCAGCTTGTTTATTAATAGTAAACACAAAATTCATTATTATTTTTACTCCTGAGGAGGTTATCTATGGATATCGGACACCGCATGAAAGAGCTGCGCATCCAGTACGGACTAACGCAGCAGGAGCTCGCAGACCGTTCTGAATTATCCAAAGGCTTCATCTCACAATTAGAACGCAACCTGACCACTCCCTCCATCGGAACATTACTAGACATCATTCAGTGTCTCGGAACGACACCGGCAGAATTTTTTACCGATGATGAACCGGAACAGATTGTATTTTCACCAGAAGATTATTTCGAAAAAAACTATAAAAAACGCAGCTGTAAAATCGAATGGCTGATTCCAAACGCGCAGAAAAACGCTATGGAACCAGTACTGCTGACACTTGCCCCCGGCGGAAAATCCGAAACATTCTCTCCCGGTGAGAGCGAGGAATTCGGATATGTGCTAAGCGGCAGTATCCGTCTTCACTATGGAACAAGGACATATATCGTTCATGCAGGAGAATCATTTTATTTTACTGCTTCAAAAAAACATTTAATAGAAGCATACAAAGAAGAAGCAACATTGATCTGGGTCAGTACTCCTCCCTGTTTTTAATATATTTTAGCTGACGGTACTGTTTTCATCAGATCGTAATATCGAAGCTGCCTGTAGCTGTTCATGCCAGAGCTGCTTTAGCTATCTGGATTTTTACCGGTCCGATTCTGTATGTTTGCAGACCGCCTTAACTATGTTATATCCATATTTAAATTTGGAGGCCTTACAAATGGAAAAAGTACTTATAGAATTAGAGCATATTACAAAATCTTTTGACGGAGAAATTATATTAGACGATCTGGAACTGACAATCCATGAAAACGAATTTGTCACTCTGCTCGGCCCGTCTGGCTGTGGCAAGACCACTACACTGCGGCTGATCGGCGGCTTTGAAACCCCTGATGAAGGCAGGATCATATTTGACGGAGCCGATATTACCAGTCTTCCGCCAAACGAACGGCGGCTGAACACTGTCTTTCAAAAATATGCACTGTTTAACCATATGTCCATCGCTGAAAATATCGCCTTCGGGCTGAAAATAAGCAAAAAAAGTAAATCCTATATCGAGGATAAAATTAAATACGCATTAAAACTTGTAAATCTGGAAGGTTTTGAGCACCGCAGCGTAGATTCACTGAGCGGAGGCCAGCAGCAGCGTATCGCTATAGCAAGGGCTATTGTAAATGAACCGAAAGTACTTCTTTTAGATGAACCGCTTGGCGCATTAGACTTAAAAATGCGTCAGGATATGCAGTATGAGCTGATTCGATTAAAAAATGAACTCGGCATTACGTTTATCTACGTCACACATGACCAGGAAGAAGCACTCACTATGTCAGACACAATCGTTGTTATGAATCAGGGCTATATTCAGCAGATCGGCTCTCCAGAAGATATATATAACGAGCCGGTGAATGCGTTTGTAGCTGATTTTATCGGCGACAGTAACATCATCGACGGCATTATGATACGGGATAGGCTAGTCAAAGTGTTAAATACAGAATTAGAATGCGTAGATACCGGATTCGGCACTAACCGCCCGGTAGATGTCGTCATACGCCCGGAAGACCTGATAATCACCGCTCCATCTGAAGGCTTTTTTCAAGGTGTGATTTCTTCAATCATTTTTAAAGGCGTACACTATGAAATCGAAGTTATCGCAGATGGATATGAGTGGCTGATTCATACGACAGAATACCACGAACCCGGCAAGCATGTGGGCCTGCGTGTCATTCCATTCAATATTCAGATCATGAACAAGCCAGAATCCAGTGATGAAAGGATGGTGGAAATGAATGCGTAAATATGGAAAGCAGCTTCTGTCCGGCCCATACCTCATATGGATGATCGGCTTCATCCTTCTGCCCCTTCTGCTGGTAGTTTATTATGCTTTTACAAACTCGGCCGGCAGCTTTACGACAGCGAATATTATATCTATCTTCCACAAAGTTCATCTGCGGGCGCTTTGGCTGTCTGTAAAGATCGCGCTGCAGTGCACTATGATATGCCTGGTACTCTCCTACCCGCTGGCTATGATCTTAAATAAACTAAACTTGTGCAAGCAGAATTTTATTGTATTCTTGTTTGTACTTCCTATGTGGATGAATTCACTGCTCCGCATTTTA
>CANDMV010000185.1 GCA_947385875.1 uncultured Eubacterium sp.
TTCTCAACCTTCTTTCTTGGAATTCCCTATACTTGAATTATACAGGAAGCTCCTTCTCAAAACAAAAAGGCAGGACCAGATTAGCATTGCACAAACGGAATATCCGTTTTGAGAGCCAATTTAGTCCTACCTAAATCTTTGCTATTTTGTTTCACCTCGCATTTCATGAAAGCCATAGAATGACCGTATCAGTAATCGACCATTATCTGACTTTCGTAATGTAGGTTTTCGATTTTGATCAGCGCTGTCCTAATCTTGACCTAAAATGGGCTTAGAATAATAGGACTAAATCAGTGCAAACCCTTATGTTTACTGGGCTTCTCTTAATTTAGTCCTATTATACCACCAGCATATCCGATATAAATAACATCTGCATTTTTTACGGCTTTTTTGATTGCTTTCAAATTTGAAATTTCCGGATGGACGCTGCTTGCTGCCAGTGAAGCTGCTGATTCGTGCTCTTTTGTCACCCTGCTGTTATTGTCTCCATAATCCAGATCATCATCGGTATACGGATCTGCCGCCTTTATCTCAATTACTTTCCCTTTCGTCTTTTTCCCAATCCGCTTTGCAGCGGCTTTTGTTGTGCCTGTTGCTGAAAAATAGATCACTGCAGTATTTTTCTTTGTGTTTGTTTTTGCCTGTACAGCACCGGTTCCCATCCCTGCAGACAGAAACAGCATAACCAGTGTAAGGACTATGACTGCCGGCACGGCAATACATCTTCTTTTTTCTGACTGACTCATCCTGATATCCTTCTTTCTTTTTTATTTTTCATACTATAAAAATTGTATCCGCTGCTTTATCCCTGTCAATGTCTGATAAACCTAAACCATCTGCACACCTCCCATCCAAAATAGATAAGCTGCCTATATGCTGTCTATTTTCATACTATCCATGCAATCAAAACTTTCTTTTGCGAATTTTTAATTGTCATGGCCATATTATAAAGAAACCGAGGCTTCAATGGAAGTCTCGGTTTGTTCATCAATTGATACCCAAAGGTTATAACTCTCATATACAGAGCCATCACGGCTGTAACGATGCCTTTGCTGTGTATTCAGGCTGTATAAATCAAATTTTATAATATATACGAATTAGCAGCGCTGTCAAATGCCCTCAGGAAATCGTATTCACATAATGGCTCCATTCTATGCATATCAACAGGAAATTTTCTCCATAAAGATTTTTGATTTTACCGGCCTGAAACCTTTTGGTTTGGCATGAAAGAGTTAACAATAAACAATCATCATTCTTCCTCCGGCGCAAAATATTCCAGCAGACAAAAATACAATTCTTCCGGTTTATCAGCAAGTCCACCGTCATAACATGGAATCTCATGTTCTATACCACTGGAATATTTGATCCGAACACGCCAGTTACTTAAATAATATTATATAAAAATTTGTTGCACAAAATGTCGAAATCAATTAAAATAAATCGAATGTATGCACATACTAAAGAAAGGAGTTTTTATGAAAGCAAAAGGTTTTATTAGCGAATTCAGGGATTTTATTTCACGCGGAAATGTCATGGATATGGCTGTTGGTGTTTTGATCGGAGGTGCTTTTTCTTCTATCGTTACTTCTTTAACCGAAGATGTCATATCTCCGATCCTCGGTCTGTTCGGCGGAATGAATTTTGACCAGCTATCTGTTAATATTTTAGGAGAAGTCACGTTAAATTATGGAAAGTTTATCACTGCTGTAGTTAATTTTCTTCTGATGGCGCTGATTATTTTCCTGATGTTAAAGGGACTCAATGCGCTGCAGGCCAAAGCTGCCAAACTGGCACATCTTAATGCAGAAGCTGACAAGGAAGAGACTCCTGCCCCGACTGTTAAGACTTGTCCTTTCTGCCAGATGGAAATCCCGATTGGCGCAGTCAGGTGCGGACACTGTACTTCGCAGTTAGAATCATAACTTTCACACAATAAGGTCTCCCTGAAATAAACTTAAACTGTCGCGCTAAACAATATACATAACTGCTATATTGCTGTATTTTCTTAACGCGACAGCCTTCAGCCTGCCTCAGCCTTAATCACACTCAGGTTTTATCAATTTTTCTAACACACAGCTGTGATTCTTACCCACTTTCTCTTTGTTATAATTTATCCCAACAAGAAGAATCTCTCCTGCATAGCCTTCCAGTGCCTGAGTATAATGTCTGTCCTTAATCTGTTGTATCGCAGAGTGGGCGGACTGATTATATTTCAGCTCCAACACAATCGCAGTTTTTCCGCTATGCGAAAGCGGCAGAAAAATGACATCTGCAAAGCCCCGTCCGGTCGGAAATTCCCTGACCATTTTATAGTCCTTTCTTGCGCTGTAATATGCCAACCCTATCGCACAGCTGAGCGAATTTTCATCATTATAATCCAGTATGGATGCTACTTCCATATGTACCCTGTCAAGACCTTCAGCAACACTTGTCCTCATAGCATTCTCAAATTCCTCGATGATTTCCTTATTTGGAATAAATACTCCCTTTTGTTCAGAATCATAGGCAAGATACCCTAGATGAACCAACAGCGTCAGCACATCATCTTTCACACTAAGATGATACATATCATTTCGACTGTCATTGAATATTCGGTAAACATATTCAGCGCCGAATGCTCGCCATATTTCTTTACCGGCAGAATTCCTGTCATATAGGCAAGCGCCACATAAGCCTGATCTTTCAAAAGACTGCGCAAAAAATCAAGGCAATGCTTCTGCTCCTCCTCTGCTTCCTTCTTTTCGCGCATAACACAATCCCACTCATCAATCAGGAAAATAAATTTTTGCTTTGTTTTTGCGTAAATCCTTCGCAGAGCGGCAGCAAGTCCCAGATTCTGCCTGTTGAAGAACTCCCCGTACACTTCAAACAGCTCGTCAAGCACTTCCTGCTCCGGATACTCTGTCGTCTGCTGATACTTTGCCTCAAGCAGAAACTGCTGCATATTCAGGCAGATTACATGATATTTGTTCAGATGCTCTTGGAAGGAAGCTTCTCTTTCTTATCTTGAACCCTGCAAATAAATCCCTAGAATCACAGCCGCGGCTGTAATAGGCTGCAAGCATCTCCAGCGCCATTGATTTACCAAAGCGCCTCGGTCTGCTGACACAGATATACTTCTGCTTCGTGCTGACCAAGGCATTAGTATATGCTATGAGTCCTGTCTTATCTACATATATTTTTAAACGGACCGCTTCCTGAAAGCCCTCATTTCCTGGATTCAGATAAATTCCCATAGACTGCACCTCCTATATATTACTTTAAAAGTCCTATCGCGAAGCGATTTAAATCTAGGTATCCGTATGCGCTCTCGACTTTTATTCATGGTAGTGCTTGAGTTGCGAATGTAGGTTTACTTTGAAACTCCCATCGCAAAGCAATTTAGATCTAGGTATACCCACAGGGCACGATGGCCGAAATGCATATAAGAGACTGCCGCACTAAAAAATATGACAAAATACAGTATTTATAAACAAGTAAATCTACTATATCTTGTTGTATTTTTCTTAGTGCGACAGCCCCTCATTGCCACTTATTAATAAAAGTCCTGCCTTTATTCGATTTTACTTATTGGTCAACGTCTTGCCGACATTGATTACATGATTCACATATACTGTCTGTCCAGTTGCAATGACTACCTTAGACTTCACGGTAATCGTACTGATATGAATCTGCTCTCCGCTTTTCACAGGGATCGCACTGCCTGTGAGAATGGTGCCTGCCGCTGTACAATCCAAAATCTCACCGTCCGGCACATAAATACAGTCATTGACCATCTGCAGTGCATTTACTGCGGTTGCCTGTGTTACCACACTGCGCACCGTATAATCAGGATGGCTCTGTCCGTCTGTAAACTCTATATTGATGCTCTCAGACAGATTATTTGGCTGGGTAAAGTTGTAGCCAGTCGAATAATACAGCGTCACGGTATATATTCCCGGCTCTGCCTTCTGACAGTTCGCGACAGCACTGTTATTCGGGTCTGCGGTGATTGTAAGAGGCGTCAGTGTCAGCACATTGGATCCTGGTATCGTGATTGCACCAGCAGTAGAACATGTCACCATGTCATTACTGTAGTATGCATTCCCCTTACGGATCACAGCACTGGTAAAGCTCCTATAATTGTTAAATACACCGCCGAGGTATTCAGCCAGACGGATCTTCATCACTTTATTTCCAGAGGTCGAGGAATCTACTGACAAATCCATTTTCTCTACACTTGCTTCGATTTTATAGCTTACTGTGCCTTTTGAATTCGGCTCCTGCACAAGGACTGTAAAGCTCTGGCTGATCGTCCTTCCTCCCTGCGTAACTGTCAATGTATAAGTATATGTTCCTGCTTTTTCACCCTGTGTCCGAATGCGTATGCAGTTTTCTGCACTATCATAGCTTGCCAGCACTTTACGCCCCGAAGCCTCTGTCACAAATCCTGCTTCTCCGGTAAGCGGATAACTGCTGCCGTACTGATCCAGCGCTGTAACTGGTATTTCCTTCTGGTATTCCATCGTACGTGTTGTATTAGACATCGCGACAGCCTGCTCTGCCAGTTTTAGTTCTGCCATATAGCGTGCTTCGTTAATCGTAATGGAATATGTATATGTCACCGGATAGCTCCCCTGTGCAGCTGTTACTACAATCATTACTACACCCGTCTTGATCGGTGTAATCTTTCCATCCTGACTGATAATCAGGCTGTCAGGATCATTTGACTTAAATGTTACACTGTCATAGGTAATTTCATGGTCGTCTGCGTCCAGCGCCGCAAAATGAGCATACATCGTATCTCCGACGGCAATCGAACGCACATCTTCATCTTTATAAGAAGGCTTCTGCTGGCTGCCTGTCAGCGTAAAATGCGTACCGACTGCTTCATCAGCTTTCTGCGCCACACAAAGAATCGTCTTGGTATCTGTCAGATTCACGGTTCCATCCGCGGAAATATATGTCATAGTTACTGTAGCGATTCCGCCGATCGTCGTCATATACAGACGGTTTGTCTGCTGGTCAAGCAGGCCATTGTATACATCTGCTGAGCAGCGGAAGGTGCCCCTTGTACTGTCCACAGTACCGGTTACATCTACCCCATTGACATCTAACAGCACATACTCAATCGTCGTATATTTACCTACCTGTGCCTGAGAGGTCGTAATAGACAATTCCACAGGCTTTCCTACGCTTGCTGTAAATTCTTTACTGTATCCTGCACATGTTACAGTATATTTCCTGCCGTCTATAAAATTAGTTGCTGTTGTAATATAAGCGGTCTTTCCATCTTCCGAATATTTTACTTTTTTAACAAGAACAGATGCTTCCCCAGAACTAATCTTAAAATCCGAATCCTTATACTGTGAAGCGACCGGCGAATTAAATGTGACATAGACACCATCAACCGCTGTCTGATTCACATTTTCTACAAAACTGCCGACAGTCGCCTGCACAGATTTTGAACAGAGCGGCTGGCCTGTCGGTGTATTTTTTGCCATAGCAGTAATTGTATAATCGCCTGACTGGGTCGGCGTCCATAGACCGGTTTCTGTAATTTCAGAGGAGCGGTCTGTACCTGCTGCATCCTTTACCTGCCAGTAGATCTTGCTGGTAGTATTCGCAGGTGTCATGGACGCGCGCAGCTGATACGGCTGCCCTGCTGTGACATGAGCCAAATCCGGAATCGCTGAAGCGTCGATGCTGATTGTCTTTGCCTTGCTCTGCAGCCTTCCGGCAAATGTCAGCTTGTCCACCAGTACTTTTTTGGCGGTAAATACTTTTACTGTAATACGGATTCTCTCACCGGAAGCAAAGGCCATCTCTCCTCTGCTGTTGATCGTCAGACGATTCGTAACGGTGCCTGACTGTGCCACTGTCTTATTTGAATCAAATGCTGCATAATTCTTACCTTTTCCGGTAATACGCCATTTGAGTATATATCCTTTTTGCACATTTTTGACTGTAATATCATAAAGCCCAGCATTCGCTCGGTTTTCATAAAAAACAGAATATGTCTTTTTAAATGCTGGTGCGGCCGCCGCCTGTGCTGTCATCGGTACACATAAAAATACTAAAATAACTGCCAGTATCAGCGCCAGTTCTCTTTTTACCTGCTTGTACATATGCTCCTCCTTACATCCTTACACTCTTTTATCATTTCGGGCATCCTGCTTGGACGATTACCGGCTTCTGCCTTCTATGACTGTTACATTTTACCATCTTTTTTCAAAACTTACAACCTATCTGGCAGAATATTTTTGATATGTGAACTTGGCGTGAGTGAAAAGTAACCCGCTTAATTGCCTACGTGCAGCTGAAATGTCGAACCGTCATCCAAAAATATTCTAATATCATTATTTCTATCATCTGCTTCCAGGTCTTTAATGGGTATGTCATTTGTTTCATTCAGTACGTCAAATAATTTGTCTTTAAATTCATCCATATTCATAAAATCCCTCCACTAAGCGAACGACATCGCGTGCAAATCTAATAGCTGCGGCAAATACCGCAGCTATTTTCTATCTGGTACTATCATAGGACTGTTTTTTATTTTACCATTTTCTACCCGGAAAATAATATCACATTCCTCTATCGTTGTAAGCCTATGCGCAATGATTATAAGAGTCTTTTTGCCATGCAGGCTGTTAATAGAATCCATGATCGCTGCTTCGGTCTCATTGTCAAGCGCTGAAGTAGCCTCGTCAAAAATTACAAGCTCCGGGTCTGTATAGAGCGCTCTGGCAATCCCGATTCTCTGGCGCTGGCCGCCGGACAAACGCACGCCGCGTTCCCCGATTCTCGTCTCTATTCCTTCCGGGAGGCTGTCAATAAACGGTTTCAGCTGCGCTTCCTCGATTGCTTTCCACACCTTTGCGTCATCAATCTCATCCTTATACTGTCCAAAAGCGACATTCGCGCGTATGGTATCGTCCAGCATATAGATGGTCTGCGGGATATAGCTTAAATGCGAAAGCCAGTCAGGATAATCCATATGGATATCACGGCCGTCCGTAAGCACGCTGCCTGACTGAGGCTTCAACAGCCCGAGCAGAAGATCGACTGCCGTAGTTTTTCCAGAGCCGGAAGCTCCTACAATACCAATGGATTTTCCTGCCGGTATCAGCATATCCGCATCATCTAATACCTCCGTCTCCGCATTCGGATAGCGAAAATGGATATGTGACAGCTCGAACTGTTTATCATATGTAAGCTGCTCGCCCTTCTCCCTGGCCTCGCTGCGCTTACGTTCCTCTTCCAGCTGCTCCTTTTGCTTTCGCTCTTCAAAGTCTTTTGCAGCATTCAGGTTCTTAATCAGGTTATCCAGCATCGGCTCCTGAAACGCCGCGGAATTAATGGCTCCGCTGATTCTGGTCGTACTCGGCAAAAGCCTGACTGCTGCGAAAGCAAACGCCGTCAGCTGCGGCATCAGCTCATCAATGCTCTGTCCAGCAGACAACAGCCCCATAATGACTGCCAGAACCGACGCCACGCTCACTGCCTCGATTAAAAGACGCGGGAGCAGCGTGACGACGCTGTTTATTTTCTCCGCATCAATCGCCTGTCTGCCGTATATTGCATATTCGTCGATAAAATACTCCTCCTTATGACTGACCTTGATGTCTTTGATTCCATTTAACGACTGCAGCAGCCATTTGTTTGCCATGGAAGTATTTTTCATAAATTTCTGGCTTGCCCGGCGCAGAACCGGCTTTACCGCCTTGAACATCAGCAGCATAATAATCCCCAGAACCAGACCGATTAATGCGGCAATCGACGGATCCAGAATAAATATTATCGTAATCAAAGCCGCGCTGACAATCACTTCCGTAAAAAAATTCAGCACTGTCGTCAGCAAATTAAACGCATTGATTACATCCGTGTTAATAATGCGCGTAATTTCTCCTGTCGTCGCGTTCAGGTAAAATTCGTACGGCCTGTACATATAAACTCTCAGCAGCTGCTTTTGAACTAAAAATCGATTGTTGCATACAAAACGGTACTGCAGATAATATTCCAGAAATAAAAAAGCATTTTTAAAGATATAGATAAAAATCAGCGCGCCAAGAAGCAGCATCATAATCTCATAATACGTACTGATATGAAAGATCCGGCAGATCGTGCGGACATAAGATTTCTCCATAAAATTTTTATCCATAACCGCTGTCATAAGCGGAAGCACCATTGATACTCCGAGCATCTCCAGCATACCGCCTATCACCATCAAAACTCCAAGCAGCAGAACACGCATCTGCTGTTCATGCGTCAGGATGCCGCGAAATTTTTTCACTATTCGAATCATATTTTTCTCCCTGCATATGCATTTCATGCCCGCTTAAATTCAAATTGCGGATAATATACGACATTTATCTATCATGTATTTATTTTCCGATGTACCAGATCATTTCTCCGCTCGTCAATCCTGAATCGAGTACGTAGGCACAATGCGCTTTACGTAAAGCCTGATATCATCCGGCTCGCTTACGACATAATCTTTCAGCTCCTCCAGACGGCTTAAAAACTCCTCTTCGTCAAACTGAATCGGCTTTCCGATATGAATCAGCTTATTCGCGGTCTCCTGCATTCCCTCTTCTTCCATCAGCATTTCTTCATACAGCTTTTCTCCAGGACGCAGTCCGGTAAATACAATGCGTATATCTTCGCCCGGCTTATGCCCGGATAACAGAATCAGATTTTTCGCCAAGTCTAATACCCGCACAGGCTCACCCATATCCAGAACGAATATTTCACCGCCCTTTGCATAAGCACCCGCCTGAAGCACCAATGATACTGCTTCTGGTATTGTCATAAAATACCTGATAATGTCTGG
>CANDMV010000186.1 GCA_947385875.1 uncultured Eubacterium sp.
AGCATTATTCCGGGCGGAGATACTGCGCAGGATTCCATTTATAATGCGTTGAAAAAAGCAGAATCTGAAAATCCGCCGGATTCGATCGTGCTGCTGCACGACGGAGTGCGTCCGTTTGTATCCTATGAAGTGATTTCGGAGAATATCGCAGGCGTGAAAGAAAATGGAAATGCGATTACTTGTACGCCGTGTTTTGAAACGATACTGATAAGCCATGACGGAGACTGCGTTGAGTCTGTGCCATACCGTAAAGATACATTTGCCGCGCAGGCGCCGCAGAGTTTTTACTTAAAAGATATTATTGCGGCTCATGATAAGGTGCGTGCGAGACCAGAACGCTATGAAAATATGGTAGATGCCTGCACGATTATACGCAGTCAGGGAATGGCGGCGCATATGGTGCGGGGCAACCGGGGGAATATCAAGGTGACGACGCCGGAAGATGTATATATGTTCCGTGCGCTGCTTCAGTATAAAGAGAATGAGCAGGCATTTGGACTTGGAATCACAAATCGAATTGAAACTCGTATGAATAAGCATCGCAGACAGAGGTAAAATATACCAATAGTATAATATGTTGAATTGATTTGCTATATATGTTTTATCGAATCTAATCTGTAAAGAATGACCAGAGAAATACGTATGGGCATGATAGGATAAATGGTCAGGCTGTGAAGGGACTGCAATTATCCGGCAGCTGAAAATTTGACAGCATAATTATTTATAATATTTTCATTCGGAAATGTTATCGTATCTAAAATAGAATTAAGAAAGAAATGGAGGATATACGGTCAGTGGAAAATACATCAGCAATATTAGAAAGTCCCAATGATCCGGTTTTGCAGGAAGATTTGGATTTGCTGGTTCAGGAAGGACTTGTTCCGTTTGAACTGTTAAAAGGAAAGACCGTGTTTGTAACCGGAGCCACGGGGCTTCTAGGCTCTCAGGTTGTAAGGACGCTTGCCTGCGCAAACCGCAGGCTTGGTATGGACATTCAAATACTGGCATTTGTACGCAGCCTTGAGAAAGCAGAGAAGGTGTATCAAAAGCTGCTTGAACGCGGGGATATTCAGGTAGTGACAGGAGATGTGACAAAGCCGATTGAGTACGACGGTAAAGTAGAATATATCATACATGGGGCGAGTGCCACAAGTTCCAGATATTTTGTGTCAAATCCGGTAGAAACTATCATGACGGCGGTGAACGGTACGGTAAATGTACTCGAATTTGCCAGAGAAAAACAGGCGGAAGGCTTTTTATATATGTCGTCATTGGAGGTATATGGCACTCCGGCGGCGGATGCGGGAAATATTGATGAGAATTACAGCGGATATATTAACCCGCTTCAGGCACGCAGCAGCTATTCCGAGGGCAAGCGTATGGTCGAGTGCCTGTGTGCATCCTATGCGGCAGAGTATCATGTGCCGGTAAAGATTGTTAGGCTGTCCCAGACCTTCGGGGCAGGAGTGGAGTATCATGACAGCCGTGTCTTTGCGGAGTTTATCCGGTGCGCGCTAGAGAAAAAAGATATTGTGCTGCATACTGCCGGAAAGACAGTCCGCAGCTACTGTTATACAAAAGATGCGGCGGCGGCAATGCTGCTTGTCCTGCTGAAAGGCGAATCAGGGACAGCTTATAATGTGACAAATATGGATACAAAGATTTCGATTGCTGATATGGCGCAGTTAGTCTGTGATACGTTTCCAGAGTCCGGCATTCAGGTGACGTTCGATGTGCCGGAAGATCTATCCTCATTTGGATATAATCCGCAGATGGTGATCGCTTTAGACAGCAGCAGGCTGATGAAGCTTGGATGGAAGCCGACTGTCGGCCTGAGTGAAATGTTTGTCAGAAGCGCTGCGAGCATGAAACCATAGAGCGTGCGATGAAATGCAGCAGTTCAGCTTGTCTAAGCTGCTGCGATGAAATAGAAATAAGCAGGCTGGCGGATACAAACGCAGGCAGGTTAGTCAGCGATGGTGTGAAATATGCAGACTGTCAGCCGTGCAGCAAAATAGAAAGTCCGCAATCAGCGGCAGATCATACAAACCTGCTATGACGCATCCGTCATGCAGTAGATTGGAGATGACCATGAAATATGGAGTATTGATGCATACGACAACGATGAATCTGGGCGATGATATTCAGTCCTATGCTTCGGCACAGTTTCTGCCGCATATGGATTATGTGGTAGAGCGGGAGAATATTGATTCATTTCAATCAGAAGACAATGAACCTGTAGGCGTGATTATGAGCGCGTGGTGGATGTGGCAGAAGTGGAACTGGCCGCCGGCAGAGTGTATCGTGCCGAAGCTGGTGAGCATGCATATGAATAATTATACGATATACCGCAAGGCATCACCGATTCAGGATGAATGGCTTCAGGGCATCGGCGGAGATTTTTTCCGGGCAAACGGGCCTGTCGGCTGCCGTGATCAGACAACGCTGGATTTTTTTACCGAACGGGGGTTTGAATGTTATTTCAGCGGATGTATTACGCTGACTCTGCCGAAGCAGAAAAAGACGCCGGACGCTGGTACGTATGTATGTCTGGTGGATTTAAAGCCGGAGCTTGAAAAAGCTGCAAGGGAGTGGCTTAAGGGCAGCGGATTGGAGATCCGTGTGCTGACGCATCATTGTGATTATCGAAAATCGGATGCTACGATGGAGGAGCGCCTGCAGAGGGTGGAGGATTTGCTGACTCAGTATCAGAATGCAAGATTTGTAGTCACCAGAAGGCTGCATGTCTCACTGCCATGCCTTGCTATGGAGACGCCTGTGCTTGCGATTGTGAATATGAAAGATCCGGGCAACACATCAAGGTGGGCGCCGTATTACAGCTGGGTTCATAACATCGCGGATGAGGACTTTATATCCGGCAATATTGATTTTGATTACAACAATCCGCCGGCAAATAAGCAGGAGCATATAAAGACCAGAAATGCACTGATCGAAAGTATCCAGCAGTTTATTAACGAGACAAAGGATAATACACTTCCGATCAGCCAGATTAAGAAAACATCTTATACAGAAGAAGAAGCCCGCCGCTGGCAGAATGAGCTGATGCACTGGACGCTGGACCGCTGGCTGCATATGAACAGAGGACTGTTGGATGAGCGCAACAAGTATAAAAAGAAGGCATCAGCGGCAGAAGCAAAGCTTCGCGCGAAGCAGGATGAACAGGAAATCTTGTTTAAGGACTGGGCAAAATCATTTATAAAACGATGGAAAAAGGGGTAGGTATATTTACGCGGGGCAGTGCGTATAGGAAGAGGAGCTAAAAACGACATGAATACGATGAAACAGGTAACCAAACAAAAACTGGGCAGAGTTATACAAATCATGATGATTTTTATGCTGATATTTGCAGTCTGCCCTCCAATGAGTGCAGAAGCTGCACCGTCTGCGCAGACGGCGACGCTTCGTATTATCTCCACAACAGACCTGCATGGACAGGTGTCAACGATGCATTATGATACTGCCAGCGATAAGCCGGGCAGTCTGGCACAGGCATATACGCTGATTAAGCAGGCGCGTACAGAGGTCGGGACGAGAAATACGATGACAATCGATACCGGCGATTCGGTATATGGGTATGCTGCAGATTATATTCTGGAAAAATCCGGTGAAAATGTATTACAGCCGATTTATAAAGCGATGTCCCTTGTCAATTATGATGCGATTACATTAGGAAACCACGATTTTGATTATGGATACAGCTATATTGATAAGCAGCTGGAGTTATCCGGCTTAAAAAACAAGTGCGTCCTGTCTAATATTATTCTGGCAGATACGGGGGAAACTGCATGGAATGAGACAATGGTCGTCACAAAAAAATTGAAGACAAATAAAAATAAATCCGTAAATGTGGACATCGGCCTGATAGGCATTACGATTCCTGCAATGTCAACATATTCTGACTGCAAGGAAGATCTGATCCCCCTGCCGATTGTAAGTACAGTGGAAAAAGAAGCGGCAGCATTAAAAGCGCAGGGTGTAGACCTGATTGTTGTCATCGCGCATTCTTCGTTCGGCACGGCAAATCCAGAAAGCATGAGCAACAATGCGATGTATGCATTGACAAGGCTGAGTGATATAGATGCTGTCGTAGCAGGGCATGGACATAAAAATTATCCATCTGATGATGAAGCATCCGCGACCTATTATAATCTGCCAAATGTAGACAGGCAGACCGGGCTTATGAATGGCAAGCCGGTAACGATGATTAAAGATCACGGCGCTGGAATCGGTTTGATTGACCTGACGCTTAAAATAACATCAGGCGGAAAGATTGAGGTCGCAAAATCCGCTGCCAGCCTGCGCATGGTGACAAAAGACACGCCGTCCAGCCCTTATATACTGGATTCACAGGCATCTGAAATCAAGCAGGTCGATGAATCATTAGAAGATGTCGTCGGCACGATGGCGGCAGACGAGAAAATCAATAGTTATTTTGCATTACTGGAGGATAACTATGCGATACAGTTATCAAATGAAGCAAAGCTCCAGTATGGTTTATCTTATACAGGCGGCGCGGGAAAGAGTGAATATGCGGATCTGCCGGTTGTAGCTTCGACCAGATATACATTATGCAACAGCCGTTCTGCGAATGACAGCATCAGCTTAAACGGCAGCATTACAATGAAAGATATCTTGAACATGCAGCAGGATAACCATAATAACAATATTATCTACTGGGTGACAGGAAGCCAGCTGCGAGAGTTATTAGAATGGTCTGCCAGCATTTACGCAACATCCGACGGCACGATTTCTTCGGATGAGGTGCTGCAGAGCCTGCTTGCGTCCCGCGGCGCATCATCGATCGCAGCAGAAGAATTTTTGGATGACTGGAGTGTATTTGCGGTTTATGACGGCATTGAATATACGATAGATGCGACAAAGAAGCCGCGTTATACAAAATCCGGGATGTTAAAGGATACGGCAGCACGCCGTATCGTCAGCATGACATATAATGGAATACCTGTGTCTGATGACCAGAAGCTGATTTTAGTATGCCATACAGTAGCTAATAATGTAGATGCGACTGGTACAGTACCTGACCAGAAGATCGTCGGCAAGACAGAATTGGCATACCAGCATCTGATCTCTTATATCAAGCAGCAGCAGGAGTTTGGCGATCTTACATCAGATACAGACAATAACTGGAAGGTAATTTTTGACGGCAGCCGTGAGTATGTCGTACGCTCCAGTGTATTTTCACAGACAGACGCGCAGGTAAGGAACTGGTTTAACGGCCTGTTAAGCAGCAATGACACTTTTGCCTACTATCTGGCTCAGTTTATACAGAACGAAGAGGAAGACACAGATCATCCGCTGCTGATTGTCTCATCGACACTTACGGAAGAGACTGACCAGCCGATTGAAGTGAAAGTACAGGCAAATGACCATTCGGGCATTCAGCAGCTGAAATGGACCAGCGGTCAGGTGCAGGCGGATGATCCGGCATGGAATGATGCCCAGCTGATTTCACGAGGCAGCTTTATCGCAGAGGAAAATGGGATTTATTCTGTGCTGGCAGAGGATGCTGTCGGCAACCGGATTGTAAAGCATATTAATATTACTAACATTAATCCAGAAGTTGTGCAGGCGCCGACATTGAATAAAATGAGCAACAAGGGCTCGATCGTGTCTGGTACAGCCAGATATGGAACGACTGTCCATATTGATGCAGACGGGGCTACTTATGAAGTAGAGACGCAGGAAGACGGTACTTTTGACTGTACGGTAGAGCGTATGGCTACGGGCAAGATCGTATCTGCATACTGCACGGATGAGAATGGAAAGCGGAGCAGCGCGGTATCGATCACTGTGTTTAAAAACGGGCCGGATGTGCCGGTTGTAAAGGAAGTCACTAACAAGACTGAAAAAGTAACCGGAATGTTCACAGATAATACTACAACACTGGTTGCAGTAGTGGGTCAGAATGTGTACTGTTCAGAAGAAGCAAAGCCGATTTACCTGAAGTCAGAATTATACAGCAAGCTTCGTACAGTGAATATCGTAGACTGCGCAATGTCCAGAAATAATTTTGAATTTGCACTGCCGCCGCAACATGCCGGAGATACCGTGCGCTTTGTTGCGTTAGATAAAGCAGGCAGAAAGAGCGCCAACTTGAATCTGGAGACGATCGAAGTAGCGCCGGATGCACCGACAATTCAGGCAGTCTGTGATTTGGATGATGCGATATACGGAAAAGTGGCAAAGATCTGTTCTTCGGCTGCGATTACTGTAAAGATCGCTGATCAGGAATACGTCAGCGAGGTACGCGAAGACGGTACATTTGAGGTGAAAGCATCAGGCTTTAAGGCGGGCGATGTCATATCCGTAATGGCAAGCGATGTAAAGGAAGGCGAGGCAAGAACCAGTCTGGCTTCTAATGTGACAGTAGCTTCTTATGCGGACTTTACAGATACTGATGAAGTACGCCTGCAGAAAGTATATAATAATAGTCTGGAGATCACGGGTGAAACTACTACGACAAATTATAGCGTAGTACTTCTGGCAGGAGGAAGATCTGTCCGCCTTACACCGGACAGCATGGGAAGATTTTCTTATAAACTGACAACTCCTCTGCAGACAGGCCAGTATGTATATGTAGTAGTAAGAAACGGCTCAAACATCGTAGGTACAGCTGTGCAGCAGGTAGAAGAATATACACAGGCACCGGTCAGTCCAGATCCAGGCACGACAGCACCGGGTACCTCAACACCAGATCCGGGCACGACGACACCGGGTACCACAACGCCAGGCACGTCGGGCACAACAACACCAGAGGCTCCTTCTGTAATTACAAGTGATATTAAGCTGGATACAAAAGAGATTCAAGTACTCGCAAAAGAGAGCGGCACAATCATAATGGAGGTTGAAGGCAAGGAATATAAATTCCAGAATGGAGTGTTCAATCAGGCGTATAACGGATATATTTATACGCTGCAGCTGCCGATGACACAGCAGGAGCAGACGATTTCTCTTCGATTTGTAAATGCAGGCGGCACATCAAGCAGTGCTGTCACTGTTATGAGGACAAAGAATGATTAAAAAAAGACCTTATCGAAAAGTAGTATACCGCAAAAAAATCATGATACTGCTGGTTCAGATCGTTAATCGTAATCTGGGCGACACAGTCATTGCAGACAGCGCTGCGTATTTAATCGGGCAGGTACTGCCGTGGTATGGCAGACAGCATTATGTGATACAGCATTATGATATACAGAGCGAGGATTATGAGCTGGTCCGTCTGGCAGACATGATTATTTTTGACGGCGGGGGTCTGATAAAGTATAGACAGGAACATTTTCATCAATATGTGCCTGCGCTGCTTGCGTGTGCCGAGGAATGCGGCATTCCGGTATATTTTAACAGCGTAGGCGTAGAAGGATATGACGCGCAGGACGAGCGGTGTCTCGGACTTGCGCAGGCATTGAATTATAATTGCGTCAAAGGGATTACTGTGCGTGACGACATGGAGACGCTGCGGCGGGATTATCTAAAGACGGATAGAATCTTTACCGCAGCTACAGTAGATCCGGCAATCTTTACGCCGCAGGTCTACGGCATTCAAAAAGATGACTCTTCACATATTATCGGACTGGGGGTTGTGCGCAGCCGCATTTTTGAAGACTACGGCATCCCGGAGGTTACCCGTGAATTTCAGCTGGAGCTGTGGCGGGGGATTATACAGCAGCTGGAACACAATGGATACCAGTGGAAGTTGTTTGTAAACGGACTGCGGGCCGATTATGATTTTGCAGAAGAGATTTTGGAATATTTAGGGAGGACTTCGCAGGCGCAGCAGTATCTGGTGCCGAGGCCGATTGAAAGCAGGGAGCTGGTAGAGACGATCGCTTCCTTTGAGGGAGTCATCGCCTGCCGGATGCACGCGAATATTATCGCCTATGCGCTGGGAGTTCCCAGCGTAGGGCTTGTATGGAATGACAAGATGGTATTTTGGGGCGAGCGCATCGGCTATCCAGAGCGTTTTCTTAGCAGCGGTCAGTTTGAGCCGATCCGGGTGGTACAGTGTCTGATGGAAAGTATATCTGACGGCGTAAAGCTTGGCGGCTCTTTTATGAAAACTATGAAAAGAAGCCTGACAAAGCCGCTTGGGCAGTTTGTCAAAAAATATGGCGCGGCTGCTTGGAAGAAAAAAAGCAGGGCGTATGTGCCAAAACCGATGGACTGGTCTGCAAGGCTTGCGGCATCGGCTTTGGGCGGGATTCATATGCGCTATACAAATATGAATACGCCGAAAGGCTTAGAACAGGCAGCGGAGCATGGTTTTCGTATATTTGAGGCAGATGTGCGGCTGACGAAGGACGGTCAGCTGGTGTGTGTCAATGGCTGGTCAAACGGCTCTTATGAAAAGCTGGGAGTGAATCCTCAGGATTATGCGGACGGCATGGATTATGGTACGTTTCTAAAATGTCGCATGTATGGCAATTTTGAGACGATGGACACAGCACGGCTCTTCGAGCGGATGAAGCGGGAAGAAGGAGACTGGAAGCTGATACTGGATATAGGTAAGCCGAATAAGGAAGTGCTTGCGGATATGATTGCAATGCTGCGGGAGCTGTGCGGCAGTACGGCAGAACAGGATGCATCGGGTGATGACAGCAGCATGAGTGATAAGCAGTGCGTCAGCTCGTCAGCGCAGGATGCATCGGGTGATGACAGCAGCATGAGTGATAAGCAGTGCGTCAGCTCGT
>CANDMV010000187.1 GCA_947385875.1 uncultured Eubacterium sp.
TAACAGTCTAATATAACATTGTATACATCAAGACTCGTTGCAAGCACTATTCCCTGACGGTCCATGATGTCACCTCTTCTGTAAGGAATGGCTTTGCTGTCATAATTGCGCTGCGATAATACAATTTTTTGATATTTCGCGCCGCTTGTATGCTCGATGTATGCCAGACGCACCATCATGCCGGCCATTGCCGCTACGATTCCAAAAAATATAACCATCGTCTTCAAATGATTCCTGCGGCTGATTCTAATCCATTTTCTCTTTGGCTTTTTCTTTCTTACGGGCCTCTTTCTAACTGCCATACGTCACCTTTTTATCTTTATTGATCTGATTTTCTTTTATCTTTTTTTCTTTTATCCTTTTTTCTTTTGTCTTTTTTATTTATCCCTTTTCATGCCATATTTTCTAGCAATCTGTCAGCACCTTATAATTATCTGATTATTCTTATAATCAAATATTTTTTAATTACTTTTATTGTTTACAGATAAATCTGTTGCCGGTAATTTATTTTTCATTCTATCTTGCTTGTAATTTATACTGGCGGGCAATAGAATTAATGTTCAATTTGTATACTGCGTCATATAATCTGAATTATCAATTGTATAATAGATAATCTGTTTTTCAGACGGATATTTCATGCCGAATTTTTTCGCCTGCTTTTTTACCGCCTTTAAATCCGCAGATGTCGTAATCCGTTTATAAGCGGAGTCATTTTCCATCTTCAGGTCAGAAATCTCGCGCTCCAGCTGCTCTGTCTTCTGCTGATGAAAGTACACATCAGACTGGAGCTTTACATACATGATGGATATAAATGCCACCGCCGTCACACATATAGACAAAAAAGCGACATACCCCGCACTCATTTTCAGCGCTCTTTCCCTGTTTCTCCTGGCTGCGCGTCTGCGCCTGCGTTTCTGGTCTGCTTCCCTGCGTTCTTCTTTTCTGATCTTACGTTCTTCTTGATAACCGGGTACAGCCTCTAGCCGCCGGACCGTGTTGCCGTCCTCGTACGTATAGGTATTATAGGTTTTCCGCTTTTTCTGTCTGCTCATTACTGCTCCTTCCGTTCAAATACCCTGAGCTTGGCGCTCTTTGAACGTTTATTATTTTTCAATTCCTCATCAGTTGGTACAATCGGCTTGCGGAGCGTCCTGCCTTTGGACACCTTGCCGCATACGCAGACCGGAAAATCAGGCGGGCATGTACAAGGATTTTCATTTTTTCTGAAAATCGTCTTGACAATGCGGTCTTCTAACGAATGAAACGTAATCACGCAGATCCGTCCGCCGTCATTTAACAGATCGATCATGTCATCCAGACTGTCTTTTAATACTTCCAGCTCGCGATTCAGCTCAATGCGAATCGCCTGAAAAGTCCGTTTTGCCGGATGGCCGCCGCTCTTTTGCAACCTCATCGGAATTGCGCTGCGGATCGCCGCGCACAAATCCCCTGCTGTAAGAATCTCACTTTCTCGTCTCGTACTTACGATGTGCTTTGCAATGTTCTTTGCAAATTTATCTTCGCCATAGTCACGAATGATGCGGTACAGTTCCCTTTCGCTGTATTCGTTGACTAGATCTTTTGCTGTCAGTTCCTGCCTATCGTCCATGCGCATATCTAACGGCGCATTTTCATCGCGGTATGTAAAACCGCGCTGCGGTGTATCAAGCTGGAACGATGACACGCCCAGGTCTAAGATAATCCCATCTACTTTCTCTATGCCAAGCTTTCTTAGCTGCGTACGCATGTCCGCATAATTGCTGCGCACAATCACAGCCCGCTCTCCAAATTCGCGAAGCCGCCTGCTGCCTGCACAGATGGCATCTGCATCCTGATCCATCCCGATCAGTTTTCCATTTGGTGACAAACGGCTAAGGACTTCATATGCATGTCCGCCGCCTCCCAAAGTGCCGTCCACATATATGCCATCTGGTTTGATTTTAAGCTGCTCCACAGTCTCTTGTAACAATACCGAAATATGCTCAAATCCCATTGGCTACCTTCTTCGCGGATGCATACTGACGAGCAGTAAAATTTTCCAACAACGCCGACTCACGAGCGTCAATATGAAAAAGCTATATGGAATATTTTATCGCTCGTGAGTATAACGGCTTAAATACTGACGCCCAGCTCAGCCATGTAATCTGCAATGCCATCCATGTCTGCGATGTCATTGCTCCGCTCCCATTTCTCCTTGTCCCAGATTTCCACACGGTTTAACACACCGGCGGATACAATTTCTTTTTCCAGCCCGGCATATGCACGCAGTGACGGCGGCAGCAGGATACGCCCCTGCTTATCGACCTCACAGCTTGCTGCGCCTGCAAAGAAAAAACGTACAAAATCCCTTGCTTTTTTATTTGTCAGCGGAACTTTGCGGAAAGCTTCCTCGATATGCGCCCACTCATCCATAGGGTATACAAATAAGCAGTCATCCAGTCCCTTTGTGACTACAAACTCATCTCCAAGCTTTTCACGAAACTTGGAAGGAACGATCAGTCTGCCCTTGGCATCGATTGTATGATTGTATTCACCCATGAACATCGCACATACCCTCTACAGCCGAAAGCGGAGAGCAGCATCCATTCTCGTTGATCCTGCATTCCTCACGTTTTGAACGGAATTTTTGTGGATAACCTTCTATAATATGCAAAAAAACGCCACTTATCCACCACTTTATCCACTTTGTCCACCACTTTCAACCACTTTCCTCCACGTCTATGTATTAATATATACCTGAATTAAAAATTTGACAAGTATTTTTATACAAAAAAAGAGAGAACGCTTGTTCTGCATTCTCTCTATTTACGTAGTCCCTTTACAAAAAATCAGCCAAATAATACCTCCGTTTGGCTAGAACGGCACCGCCCCGCCCGCATTATAGTACCTCTCCAGTAATGCATCCAGCTTCAAGCTGAGTCTAAAGCATTCTTCTGAGCTTAGGTCGCGGGCTGCCGCCTTATTTAATTCGATTCGAAGTCGTTCAATTTCCATCTGTAACGTATGCTCTTTATTCATCTTTTCACCACTCCGGTTTTCGTATTGACTGATTTATATTGTATCTTGTGACCCTCTTATTGTACTATCAGAATGCGAAAGCTGTCAATTACTTCACATCGACAGCTTTCGACAGCATATTACTAAAACAGCGTCTGATCTGCATCGATTTGTGCTGCTTTTACAGATATTTTGGCAGAATATGAAGCATTTATGCACTTTCAGCAAAACCGGTTGAAATGAATAATTACAACAAAATGTCATCTGTTGTCGATAAAATGTTAACTTAGCGCTAGAAAATCCAACTATTCAGATGGCTGACAAGTACAATACTAAGCCTGCTTTTTAAAATGGGTGATACTTTTTAGTACCTGACTGTTAATTGGGATAATATGGCTGATATCCCCTTCTACGGTATTCTTCTCTGTGAGATATTCCTGATGTGTTTTGCTCACAAAATCAAACAAAGCCTCTGGGGCCGAAAATTCAATGTACTTTTTCTTTCTGCTTGCCGCCTTGCCGCTTGTGATATGACTGCGCAGCTTCTTTTTCAGCTCCTGCTCATATGAGCAATGCTCTCGAAAGCCTCCGGTAAATTTCTGATTGTGAGGAAATGTAAAATAATCTGCCAGATAATGAGACACTTCGCCAAGATGCCTGTAATATTTTGTTGTATTCTTTTCTTTTTCCTTAGGACTGAGGTCTGTAAGTTTGATAATCCTTTTCTGCAATGTTGGAAATGTCTGAGAGATTTCGTGCCGCCTATAGATAAATGATGGTTTAATATCCGGCAGAATACTGCCAAGATAAAATGCATACTTATGTTTTTTCAAATCCTTATCTCTGGATTCTTTTACGAGATATTTTGCTAACGTAATGTGTGATTTTTTTCTCATTGGATCATCCCCCTTGCAGTTTATTATATGCGTCATCTTTTGAAAAAACAAGCATTTTTTCGTTGAGTTCATTATTACAGGTTACCGTTCACACCCACCACAGCTCTCACTAACATTTCAGCTGACATGGCGTGAACCGAACTTCGCCCGTCTATTTAAAGCTGCCTGAGGGCATGGAAGTGCTCACCCTCGATTTACCTGCCGGCCCTAAATGTTTACCACACCCCTGTCCTTGCAGTAAATGCTAAAACAGGAGTGAATGGTAATATTTTATCATGCCGACGGTCATTACTGTCATGCATGACATTCTTCGACATAAACTATGCGGGCTTTGGATTTTATTTTCATTTTATTTTTTGTAAAAAGTCCCGCAGACTGTCTGTTCACATCTACATGCATTCGATCCGTCTACATCGATGCGTTCTGCCTGACAGTTGCAGTCATCATTGTGTACACATTTTTTTGCTTCACAGCGGATGTTTACCCGCTCAGACGGCTCTCTGATGCTGTTTGAAAAAGTGTCGCCGCGCTTTTCTTCAAAACTATCGCAGCAGGTTTCTCTTGTGCTGTTCGCTCCTGCTCCTCCTACGCTGATATTGTCTCTGACACAGCCGTGGTCTTTGTTGTATCTGCAGTTTATAACACTACAATCTAATTTTGGCATGATTTTCCTCCTTATACTATATGAGTGCTTATCCACTCTTTATTTTTAAATGCAAATATAGTATCTGTAAAAAACCTCGGCTTATGCATCAAAAAAACATGCCAGAACTGTTATGCTTTTCCATAGCATCATGAGTAATGACATGTTTACTTTTGTTTTATTACAATTTTATTTCTTTATATTCTATTTTGTTTCGTTTTATTTTCAGTATTGTTACAATATTATTTCATATTGAATTTTTATTTAATTTTTCTTCTTATTTACCTTTTTCTATATAATTTCCTCCTTATCTTTCTTCACTTTATCTGCTACCAACTTATACTCTTTTTCATCTTCTTTTATTTCATTTTTTCATCTTCAGGAAGCTCTTTGCGAATTTCTTTTGTACGAATCTCACGGCAGATCTGTTCAATAAACTCTTGCAACGGCTTTACCCCTTCATTGCCGGCAAATCGGCTTCGCACAGATACCGTGCTGTCTGCTTCTTCCTGCTGTCCTACGACCAGCATATATGGCAGCTTGTCCAGTCTGGCTGCGCGGATTTTAAACCCGATTTTTTCAGAGCGTCCATCTACCGTTACATCTATGCCATTTTTCTTTAACTCTGCCGCCACCTGATCTGCATATGCATTATATTTATCAGAAATCGGAAGCACTCGCACCTGTTCCGGGCAGAGCCATGTAGGGAATTTTCCGGCATATTTTTCAATCAGCCACGCCAGTGTACGCTCATAACATCCCATTGACGTTCTATGGATGACATACGGGCGGATTTTATCGCCATTTTCATCGATATAATACATATCAAAATTCTCTGCAATCGCACAATCTAGCTGGATCGTAATCATCGTATCTTCTTTGCCGTATACATTTTTGGCCTGAATATCTATTTTCGGGCCATAAAATGCAGCTTCCCCGGCAGCCTCCACAAACGGAAGTCCTTTTTCAATCAGGATCTTACGAAGGGCATCCTGCGCAGATTCCCAGTACTCCTCATCACCCAGATATTTTTCCCTATTGTCAGGATCCCATTTTGACAGACGATAAGTGACATCCTCCTGAAGCCCCAGTGTCGATAATGTGTAATAGGCCAGTTCCAGACACCCTCTTAATTCTTCTCCCGTCTGGTCAGGACGAATAATCAGATGCCCTTCCGAAATCGTAAACTGGCGCACACGAGTCAATCCATGCATCTCGCCTGATTCTTCCGCACGAAACAGCGTAGATGTCTCTCCCATACGGTACGGCAGATCTCTGTAAGACCTCTGCGCATTTTTATATACATAATACTGGAACGGGCAAGTCATTGGCCGAAGCGCAAATACTTCCTTATCGGTTTCCTCATCACCCAGGACAAACATACCTTCTTTGTAATGATCCCAATGGCCGGAAATTTTATACAGATCGCTTTTCGCCATCAGAGGAGTCCTTGTGCGCACATAACCCCATTCGTTGTCCTCCAAATCCTCAATCCAGCGCTGAAGCTTCATAATCATCTTTGTGCCCTTCGGTGTAAACAGCGGCAGCCCCTGTCCAATTACATCTACTGTCGTAAAAAGCTCCATCTCGCGGCCCAGCTTATTATGATCTCTTTTCTTGATATCCTCCAGATGCTCCAGATATGCTGCCAGTTCATCCTTTTTATGAAACGCGGTTGCGTAAATACGCTGTAGCTGTGCCTTGTGCTCATCACCCCGCCAGTACGCCATCGAAGATGAGATCAGCTTATAAGCCTTGATTCCCTTTGCAGACATCAGATGCGGTCCTGCGCACAGGTCTACAAAACCTCCCTGATCGTAAAATGAGATCTCAGAGCCTTCCGGCAGATCTTCAATCAGCTCTACCTTATACGGTTCATTACGGTCGCGCATATATTGAATCGCTTCCTCTCTCGGCAGAGTAAAACGCTCAATCGCATGACCTTCTTTAATAATTTTCTTCATTTCTGATTCAATTTTATCCAAATCCTCCCTTGAAAATGGAGGATTGTCAAAATCGTAATAAAAACCTTCCTCAATCGCCGGGCCGATCGCTACCTTAGCTTCCGGAAACAGGCGCTTGACTGCCTCCGCCATGACATGGGAAGCTGTATGACGAATCACTCTTAACCCCTCTGGATCATTTACTGTGACGATATTCAGCTCACAGTCTGAAGAAATGATTGTTCTTAAATCTACAATTTCACCGTTTACTTGACCGGCACAGGCTATGCGTGCCAGTCCTTCACTAATATCTTTTGCAATATCATATACGGATTTTTCTTCGGCGTACTCTTTGACAGAGCCGTCCTTTAATGTAATCTGCATGATTTCTCTCTCCTATCATCACTACTTTTCTTTTCCGGCAATCGATTTTGAATCTACTTCTTCTTTTCCGGCAAATCGATTTTCGATTATGAATTAGAAAAGCTTCCTTATTATAATACATTTTTTTACAAAAAAACAGACGATCAATCTACAATAAGGTTCACACCCAGCCAAACAGCGGCTGTGCTGTAAAAAATAACTGTTATTCCTCTTCTTCCTCACAGTCAGTCAGCGGATTACAATCTCTATAATCTCCATTGCCATTATTGCTTCCGATTGTAACATTTTTTCTTGGGCTGAAAAAAATTCCTGTTACAATTCCCGCCAATACGCAGGACAAAAGACCTAAAAATAATTCTCGTTTCGATATGATTGTTTCTTCGTCTAAGGATGCCCAGAATTCTTTTAATTTTTTCATTTCATTTTCCTTCTTTCTATTATGATTTTAATAATTACCGGCGAAGCTCAAACTTCTGCACCAGTTCATTCAGCACAACTGCCTGAGATGCCAGCTCTTGGGATGTCGCTGACGTTTCTTGCGCTGCTGCGGAATTATCCTGCACGCCATGCGAGATTTCTTCAACGCCTACACGAATCTGCACCATGTTATCTGCCTGAGATACTGCATTTTCCGCTGTTTTCTTAATCATCTCATTTACCTGGTCTACCGCATCTACCGATTCTTCCAAAGAGCTCATAACGCCTTTCGCAATATCATTTCCTTTATTAATTTCCTGCATGGATATGCCGATCAAGTCCCTGGTCATATTTGCTGCTTTAGAGCTTTCCAGCGCCAGCTTGCCGATCTCGTCTGCTACAACTGCAAAGCCTTTCCCCGCCTCTCCTGCGCGCGCAGCCTCAATAGAAGCATTTAGAGACAGCAGGTTGGTCTGGTCTGCAATTTCTTCAATGGTCTGAATAATACCTACTACCTGCTGAGAAGTTGTCTGTATATTATTCACCGCTTCCATCATCGCTCTCATCTTTTCCTGATTCTGTTCCATCATCGAAGTTACACGCATCGTTGCTTCTGCTGATACTTCTGCATCCGACCGGCTCTGCTGTACCTGCTCTTCGATCGATACTGTGCTCGCTACCAGCTCCTCCACAGCAGCAGCCTGCGTTCCTGCTCCTTCAGCCAGCACCTGAGATGCATCTGCCAATTCAGATGCGCCGGCTGATACCTGCTGCGCACTATGAAGTATTTTTTCCATTACATCACTCATAGATATTGAAATATTGACCAGAGCATTTTTAACTTTTTCGAACTCTCCTACATAATCATTCTTCAGCTGAATGTTCAGCCTGCCTTCTGACAGTTCTGCCAGCACCTCCGATATTTCATCTATGTATACAATATATTCCTTCAGACGATTTACTGTATCGCCAATAGACTGTCCCAGCTCGCCGATTTCATCCTCTGCTGTAATCTGCAGATCTACATCCAGATCTCCTTCCGCCAGCTGACGGGCAGTATGATTCAGCTCCAGAATCGGCTTAGTCAGATTTGCAGCGCTTCTTCGAATACTGATTACTATCATAATAATGCCTAATATAAACACTGCAATCAAGGAAGCAACCATTATAATAAGAAGAGAATAGTATTCGGTAAGCGGCAGATTACTGATTACGACATATCCTGTCGCCTCGCTTTTTGAAACAACCCCATATTTCGTAACACCGTCTACCTTATACTTTAAAAAAAGTTCATCTTTTCCTCCCTATATTGTCAAGTGATTTTCCTTAAAAAATCAAGGAATTTATAGTT
>CANDMV010000188.1 GCA_947385875.1 uncultured Eubacterium sp.
TCTTCCGATCTGGACGGATAAAACAGGATGTAGACCTGAAACGGGATACTTATGACTGGGATCTTATTTTTGAAGCGGATTTTGATGAAACCGAGTCTGATGCAGAAGGAAAGCAAAAAAAAGGCCGTTCGATGAGAGAGCGCGCATGGGCAGGACTGAAGGCAAAGCTGGGGCAGGACTTTTTGGAGGAATACCGTATTCGCCAGTCCTGGCGGGCGCAGGAAGATGTAGAGCCGGAAGAAGTATTAGAGGAGCTGGCAGGTCTGATTCAACAGAGGAAAGTAATGCTGTTTATTGGAGCAGGAATATCAAAATCAGTTGATATGCCGCTTTGGAATGAATTAATCGGAGCACTGCTGGGAGAGGAATATGATGCAGAGCTTTTAGGGGCTTATGGGGATCATCTGATGCTTGCGGAGTTTATCCGGCAGCAGAAATCTCAGGATGCGGTGTATGATAAGCTGAGAGAAATTTTTCATATAGACACGGAGATGCTGGGAAGGCTGCAGCAGTCCCCGATTTATAAAATGATTGCGGATTTGGAGTGTCCGGTCATCTATACGACGAATTATGATCGGCTGATTGAACAATACTATGAAATAACAAAGCGGCCATACAGTCGTGTGGTACATATCAAGGACATGTATAGATTGAATCCTGACGCAGTGCGCATTATGAAATTTCATGGAGACTTGGAGGATAAGGATTCGATCGTTTTAGCAGAGAGCGAATATTTTCAGAGAATGGATTTTCAGCATTTTATGGATGTTCAGCTTCAGGCGGATATGCTGCGCTATCATATACTGTTTCTAGGCTATAGTCTTTCAGATATTAATATTAAAATGCTGTTATATATGGCTAGAAAGCGGCAGGAAAGCGACTGCACGATGAAAAGCTTTATATTTACAGCGACACCGAATCAAATCCAAAAGTCGGTATTTTCAAATCACAAAATTGTGACTTTTTCTGGAAAAGATGCGGATAAGGCGCAGGGGACAGAAAAATTTTTGAAGACGCTTTCTAAGCTGGTGAATAATTAGAACACTTGCTGCAGTTTCTGTGAGACGGATTCCAGACGGTTAAGCCGAAGAATAAACGATGGCTTTTCATGCTTCATTTAAATAATCTAGAAAATATATAAAAATATACGAGGAGGAAAATCATGCAGCTGAAACAAGTAAAAGGATACACATATATAGAAGGAGGGGTCTGCGCTGCCGCCGGATTTGCGGCGAATGGCTGTAACTGCGGCCTGAATCCGGACAAAGAAAAAAATGATTTAGGCATGATATACAGTGAAAGGATCTGTAACGCTGCCGCTGTATATACAACAAATAAAGTAAAAGGAGCACCGATCATTATCACACAGAAAAATCTAAAAGCAGCTGGAGGAAAGGCGAGAGCAGTGATTGTCAACAGTAAAAACGCGAATACCTGCAATGCTGATGGAGAAAAAAAGGCATGGAAAATGTGTGAATTGGCGGCACAGCAGCTGCAGATTAAGCCTGAAGAAGTCATCGTAGCCTCTACCGGCGTGATCGGGCAGGTACTGCCGATGGAACCGATTGCAGAGCATATCGCGCAGCTGGCAGAGGACTTGTCACCCGACAACCATGATAAGGCTGCAAATGCTATTATGACGACGGATACTGTAAAAAAAGAAGTCGCCGTATCGTTTGAAATGAACCAAAAAGTGTGCCATCTGGGCGGTATGGCGAAGGGCAGCGGCATGATTCATCCTAATATGGCGACAACGCTGAATTTTATCACGACAGATGCAGCGGTATCTTCAGGGATGCTTCAGAAAGCATTAAGCGAAGTCGTAAAAGTAACTTATAATTGTTTGAGTGTGGATGGAGATACATCTACGAATGATATGGTATGTATCATGGCGAATGGATCAGCGGGAAATGAAGAAGTGTCCGAAGAAGGCAGTGATTATGATATATTTAAAATGGCGCTGTATCTTGTCATGCTGCATATGACGAAGATGCTTGCAAAAGACGGCGAAGGAGCCAGCAAGCTGCTTGAATGCACCTGTGACGGGGCACCGGATCAAGAGACGGCTGTTCTTGCTGCAAAAAGCGTGATTCGCTCGCCGCTTGTAAAATGCGCAATGTCTGGCGCGGATGCAAACTGTGGCAGAATCCTGTGTGCGGTCGGTTATTCCGGGGCAGAAATAGATGTCAGCAAAATAGGTGTAGAGCTGGCTTCTGCAAAAGGAGTAGTGGAGGTGTGCAGGGATGGGAATGGATTGATGTTCTCAGAAGAAGATGCCGCGCAGATTCTTGCAGAGGATGAAATAGAAATACGCGTGCATTTGAATCAGGGCAGTGCGTCGGCACAGGCTTGGGGATGTGATCTGACCTATGATTATGTAAAGATTAATGCGGATTATCGGAGCTGACGTTAGGGACATAAAAAAGAAACGAGCAACCCTTTCAAATCATAAGATTTTACTTGGCCAAAACCCGTCTCCTTGTCTATAGTATAGAGTATGTGGAGATTACCATCCAGCGTCATTTATAAGGTTTTGCAGATCAAGGACGAAAGGGCCGGCAGCAAAACTGCCCCCTTTCACTTTATGTATGTTCCCGCACATGTGACAGCACCATCATAGAAAGCTTAAATGTCATAGCGTCCTCGAACTTGCGAATATCCAGTCCAAGTATTTTCTCCAGACGCTCCAGACGATAGACAAGCGTATTTCGGTGTAGATAGAGCTGTCTGGCTGTCTCGGAGATATTCAGGTTGTTTTCATAGAATTTCTGAATCGTGTTCTGAGCCTCTTCATCCAAGTCATCCGGCAGATGTGAGCCAAAGATTTCATATAAAAACGCATTGCATAGGTCAATCGGAAGCTCTTCGATCAGCCGGCCGATTCCGAGCTTGTCATAAGCGATCGTATCGCGTTCTGCAAAAAAAGTGTGGCGGATTTTTAGCGCGGTCAATGCTTCATGGTAGATTCTTGGCAGTTCGGAGAAGCTGTCGGCTGTTGTACTGTAGCCTACATGAGTCTGCATAAGGGCTTCGGCACGGAGTGTGTCTACGAGTGTCTGTGCAAACATCTTTAAACTGGCGGAAAGCTGTTCCGCGTCGAGAGTCTCATCCGTTTTCTTTTTGCGGCTGCCCTTTGTCTTTGCGGAAACTGTGGAAGACTTGTATTCTTTTTCAATATTTGAGCTTTCTTTCATTAAAAGCAGATGTGTTTCATCCAGTTCACAGCAAAAATCCATTTTATGTCCGGCAAAAGCATGATCCAGCAGGTGATATGCGTAAGAATCCGTCAGTCCTTCCGGGCATTCGACGACAAACGCAGCCCAGGTAGTGGGCGATAATTTCAGACGTTTGATCTGGCGGCTGATTTCTGACGGTGTCAGTGCTCCATTGACCAGATTTCTGATAAAGCCGGATTTTGTTATGGAATCTTCCTGAGACTCCAGCAGATGCTTCAGCTGGCATACTGTCAGCCGGCCGATTGTAAAAGAGTCTGATGTATAGTTTGACACCAACAGCACATAAGAAAGCGTGTCAGAGCAGATGATTTTAAAATAATGATAAGTTCCCAGTGACTGGCTGTCCACATCTGACCGAAGAAATTCCTGTATGCTGTTTTCTAAGGCCGCATCTACATTAGCAGCAGATGCAACACAGTTGCCGTCCGCATCATACAAAACCATGGAAATTCTCGATATTTCTATTACTTCTTCAAGTACCGTCTGAATTTTTTTCATGAATTACTATCCCCCGTAAGCTTTGGCATTTGAAATATAATCGTAGTCTAGGGAACACCCAGTGGGCACCCGTATTTAAAGTGTGCTGCGCAGAAAAGGTATAATAAAGAAAGGAAGCCAATACCGGGTTGGGGATATTGTATGCTTCCTTTCTAAAAACTGATTTGCATCAGTGTATAATCAATCCCCAAGGAGACTAATTATATATATTTGGTGTTTGAAACTAGTTTGTAATAGTCAGCTCTGTATCGCGGTCAAATACGTGAATCTTCTCTGGATTCAAAGCAAGTGTTACATGATCGCCAAGACGAGCCGGAGTAGAGGATTCTACCTTTGCACTCAGGTTTGCTTCGCCGATCGGGAAGTAGAGGATTACTTCAGAACCAAGTAATTCATAACCGGTTACAGTTGCATCGATGCGCGCTGCATAGTTTTCCATTTCAAACTTGGAATCGCCAATATCTTCCGGTCTGATACCCATAACAACTGTTTTGCCGTTATAACCGCCGTCGATTAATTTCTTTGCTTTTGCAGGCGGCAGAGCGATCGAGAATTTGTCAAAGTTCAAGGTTACATCTGAACCATTTACCTTGCAGGTTGCATTGATAAAGTTCATCTGCGGGGAGCCGATAAATCCTGCTACGAATAAGTTATCCGGCTGATTGTATAATTTCTGAGGAGAATCAACCTGCTTAATATCGCCGTCTTTTAATACAACGATTCTGGTTCCCAGTGTCATAGCTTCTGTCTGGTCATGTGTTACATAAATAATAGTAGCTTTTAATTTTTTATGTAAAGCAGCGATCTCGGTTCTCATCTGTACTCTTAATTTTGCATCCAAGTTGGATAAAGGCTCATCCATCAGGAATACCTTAGGGCTGCGGACAATCGCACGTCCCATGGCAACACGCTGTCTCTGTCCACCGGAAAGAGCCTTCGGCTTACGCTCTAACAGCTGGTCAAGGTCGAGGATTTTAGCTGCTTCACGAACCTTTTTATCGATTTCATCCTTAGGTACTTTTCTAAGCTTGAGACCGAATGCGATATTATCATATACGGTCATATGCGGATACAGAGCGTAGTTCTGGAATACCATTGCAATATCTCTGTCCTTAGGCTCTACATCATTCATGCGCTTGCCGTCAATAATCAAATCACCGCCGGATATATCTTCCAGACCTGCAACCATACGCAGTGTTGTAGACTTTCCACAGCCGGATGGTCCTACAAAAATGATGAACTCCTGATCCTTAATATCAAGGTTGAAATCTTTAACAGCTTCGAAACCGTTCGGGTACTTTTTCTGGATGTGTTTTAATGTTACACTAGACATTTTAAAATCCTCCTAATTTTGTTATTATTTTTTAACTTTAAACAGCTGTGTAAACACCAACTGCAAAAGCTTTGGTTCAATTTCTGTACAGTTAATACTATATCAAATCCAACCGTTTCTGGCTATATTATGATTTTATAAATATTTTATAATACGCTTGGGAGATTTGACGAAAATAGAAAAGCACGGGTAATACATTCGTTGATATAATGGAAAACTGCCTTTAAAATAGTTGAAATGACGAAAGACAGAACCGGACGCAAGAATATTACGATACTCTTTGGAGTTAGTGCGGTATGCAGATTCTATTTCCAAAAGATACCGGCTGATGTATAATAAAAAAGCAGCGAATAATTAGCCAAAAAGCGGCTGTGCTGTAAAAAATAACGGCATCCGGCTCATTGGAAATTCGCCTTTGGCGAAGGGCCGGATGCATGGCAGGCTGTATTCTTTGGCCCTGGCCAGACAGCAGGTGTCTGGTCAGGGTGTGAAAAGTAACGAACTGAAATAATATCAAAAATATATGAAAAGGGAATTGGTAATTATTAGAATATGTGATACATTATATTGATACAGATGGAAAATCTGATAATGGCTCGTAATGGAGATAAGGAGAATGGATGCTTGAAGATAAGATATACGAAGAAAGCCGCAAACTATATTGAAGGTTTGGACAGGCCGACAAAACAGCGGATAAGAAAAGCAGTCGAAGGACTGACCGAATAGCCGCCGAAAGGAGATATAAGGCTGCTGCAGGGCTTTACAGATGGAAGAAAGCGGCTGCGGGTGGGAAAATATAGGATAATATATAGCGATCTTCCAGACGGAGAAATAGAGATCTTATATATCATCGATGCGGATGCGAGAGGGGATGTGTATAAATAGTCCCTTGTGGAAAGGAGCAGGAAAATGAGCACAGCAACAAAGCAGGCAATGATCTTATGGAGATGCTGCCGGAAAGCGAGCAGAATTTTGCCTTAGAGTTTATCAGGAAACTGGTGCTTGCATGGGATCCTGATTTTACAAAATTAACGGCGGCAGAAAATAGGAACATTGAAGAAGCAGTGTCAGATCCGGAGACAATACCGCATGAAGTTATTAATTGGGATTAAAAAAGAGGTAAAATATTTTCTTTCTTGGAAAATTGTGATAGAATACGTCTGATACTGTTTTTCGAATAACGGACAAAGCGACAGGAGGGGTTTATGCGCGTAGGAATGGGATATGATGTCCACAAACTGACAAAAGAACGCAGGCTGATACTTGGCGGCGTGGAAATACCTCATACACTGGGACTGCTGGGACATTCCGATGCAGATGTGGTCGTACATGCGGTCATGGATGCACTGCTCGGTGCGGCAGCGCTCGGAGATATAGGAAAGCATTTTCCGGATACAGATGAAGCATATGCGGGAATCAGCAGTATGAAGCTGTTGGAGCATGTCGCGGGACTGCTTACAGAGGAAAATTATTTTATAGAAAACATCGATGCAACGATTGTGGCGCAAAAACCCAGGCTGCGGCCATATATTCCGCAGATGGAGCAAAATATCGCAGATGTCCTTCGGATTCAAAAAAATCAGGTCAATATCAAGGCCACCACAGAAGAAGGACTGGGCTTTACCGGCACACAGCAGGGCATAGCGGCGTATGCGGTCTGTTCACTGTCTTCTCTTTATGATGCTAGCTTTGCGGCAGCTTCAGACCAGGCTAGAGGCTGTGCGCGGTGTAAAGGCTGTGGGCCGCAGTAAAGCTGAAGGCTGAATATAGCATGACCGCAAAAATATCATTTTTCACTGACTGTGCGTAAGCAAGACGATTGGCTGGCATGACAGCGAAAAACAATATTTTCTGCTGTCTGTGCGTAAGCGAAACGAAAGGATTGGTTGACTGACATGAAGATTTATAATACATTAACAAGGCAGAAGGAAGAGTTTGTTCCGATTGAAGAAGGAAAGGTGCGGATGTATGTCTGCGGCCCGACGGTCTACAACCTGATTCATATTGGGAATGCAAGGCCGATGATTGTATTTGATACATTCCGCAGATATTTGGAATACAAGGGCTATGAGGTAAATTATGTATCCAATTTTACGGATGTGGATGACAAGATCATTCATAAGGCACAAGAAGAAGGCGTGGATGCCGGAGAAATATCTGCCCGCTATATTGAAGAGTGTAAAAAGGATATGCAGGCCTTGAATGTGAAGCCGGCGAGCGTGCATCCTCTGGCTACACAGGAGATTGAAGGGATGATTGAGATGATTTCTTCGCTGATTGACAAAGGCTATGCCTACCGGGCAGCGGACGGGACTGTGTATTTTCGGACAGGAAGGTTTGCTGAATACGGCAAGCTGTCACATAAAAATCTGGAAGACCTGCAGGCGGGCCACCGTGATCTGAAAGTGGCTGGGGAATTAAAAGAGGAGCCTTTTGACTTTGTATTGTGGAAGCCGAAAAAAGAAGGAGAGCCGGCATGGGAATCTCCGTGGTGCGAGGGACGGCCTGGCTGGCATATCGAGTGTTCCGTTATGTCGAAAAAATATCTGGGTGAAACGATTGATATACATGCGGGAGGGGAAGATCTGATTTTTCCGCATCATGAAAATGAAATCGCGCAGTCAGAGGCGGCAAGCGGAAAGGAATTTGCACATTACTGGATGCATAATGGATTTTTAAATATTGATAACCGGAAGATGTCAAAGTCTTTGGGCAATTTCTTTACCGTCAGGGAAATTGAACAAAAGTATGATCTGCAGGTGCTGCGTTTCTTTATGCTCAGTGCGCATTATAGGAGTCCGCTGAATTTCAGTGCCGATTTAATGGAAGCTGCAAGGAGCGGACTGGAACGCATTCTGACAGCGGCAGAAAATCTGAAACGTTTAAAAGACAGCGGTATTGACGGGAAAATGACTGCCGAAGAGGAAGAACTGTGTGAAAAGGCACAGGAGTTTGAGAAGAAATTTGAAGATGCGATGGAAGATGACTGCAATACGGCGGATGCAGGATCGGCAGTATTTGAGCTGGTGAAATTTATCAATACAAATGCTTCAGGGCAGAATACCAAAGCATTTTTAGGCAGGCTTTATGATGAGCTGCATGTATTGTGCGATGTGCTGGGAATCATCATTGAAAAGGAAGAAGAAATATTGGATGCTGACATCGAGAAGATGATTCAGGAACGTCAGGAAGCCAGAAAAAATAAGGATTTTGCAAGGGCAGACCAGATCCGTGACGAGCTGGCACAGAAAGGAATTATTTTGAAGGACACGAGAGAAGGCGTGACATGGAAGCGTGCATGAGTTGTTGGTGATGTGCGGACTGAGTGATATGGAAGCGTGCATGAGAGGATACTGAGCGGGTATGACAAGGAATGTGCATGAGAGGATACTGAGCGGGTATGATAA
>CANDMV010000189.1 GCA_947385875.1 uncultured Eubacterium sp.
AGGTATTTTTTTGTGTCAATCTCTTGACCTATTTAAAGTATACAGGAAGCTTTCTGCTGCCTAAGACTCATTGCGCGCCGTTCTCCTTTCTGCTGCAGGATGCATCTGATTCTCAATCACACATGCTGCCACAGCGTCTCCTGTTACATTCGTCAGTGTCCTTCCCATATCTAAAATCCGGTCTATCCCTGCAATCAAAGCAATACCATCGACAGGCAGTCCGACAGACATTAACACTGTACTAAGAACAACCATTCCTGCTCCCGGTATGCCTGCCGCACCAATCGAAGCAAACGTACCGGTTAAAACAATCACCAGCTGCATCCATAGACTCAGCTCTATCCCATATGCCTGTGCAATGAACAATGCCGCAATCCCCTGATACAGCGCATTGCCGTCCATATTAACCGTTGCGCCCAGCGGCAGGACAAAGCCGCTTACTTCCTTCGAAACCTTTAATTTTTCTTGTGTTCTGCGCATGGAAACTGGCAGTGCCGCTGCTGAGCTGCACGTCACAAATGCAACGACTTGAGCAGGAAGCATCCCCAGAAAAAATTCTTTTACGGATACCCTTGAAAGACATTGAAGCGATACACAATATACGATTCCTATATGTATCACAACCGCTAAATAAAATACAAATATCATTTTCCCCAAAGGCAGTAAGACATCAAGACCATTTTGCGCCACAGCAGGTATCATCAGCCCAAGAATGCCAATCGGAGTCAGAGACATCACACCGTTTGTAATTACAATCATTATTTCATATAAATCTTCTATGCAGCGGTACAGTGTCTTCCCTATTTCCTTATTTCCCTTATTTTCCTTAGAAAACACTTTCACAAAAGCCAGTCCGACGATGACCGCCATAAATATAATCTGGAGCATATCTGCATTCAGCAGCGGATCAATCATATTGCTCGGAAAGATTCCTGTCAGAATATCCTGAATGCCCGGAAATTCATTTACCTCATACACGCCGCTGCCTGCGGCAATTCCAAGACCGGGCTGAAACAGATTCGAAACAATTAATCCGGTGATCACAGCCGCGGCAGTCGTAAATAAAAAAATTATAATTGTACCTATTCCCATTTTACCTATTTTTTTAAGATCTGCTGTACTGGCAATACCTAAAATCAATGACGTAAATACCAGAGGAACCATAATCATTTTAATAAGATTTACATAAATGACTCCCAGTGGTGCAAACAAATCTGCCGCACTGGGAGTATTCTGCAGACACCAGCCGATGATCACACTTATCAGCAGTGCACCGGCCACTGCAGCCGCCGGCCACTCCTTTTTCATTTTCTTTTTCATTTTCACTTTCATCTAGGCATCCTCCACAATAACCTGAATAGAACTTTCTACCTTTTTCATATCAGCTTCCATTTCCTGCATATTCTGAAAACAAATAATAGCCACGCCCACAACCTGGCTGCTGTCCTGATATGTTTCCACCCATTCCCCGGCCTTCTTATGTACATACAGTTTTACGATTTTATTTCGTATCGATCGGTCAATATACAGCCCGCTGTACCGCCCGCTTTTTCGGCTGCCTATAATGTACTGGAGACAGCATGTTATCTGTTTGGGCTGTCTGATCTTCGCCGGCATCCCCATAGCGATCTGCACAACAGCCGTCAGTTCATCTTCTCCTGTCGCGGCTTCCATCAGCTGTGGAACATAGTTTCCACCACACCGCGGCCCCATCTCGATGATATAAATGTCTCCTGCCTGAGTGACTCTGACTTCTACATTTATCCCTCCGCATTGAAATCCACTGCTTAAGACCAGCCTTGATACTTCCTCATATACCTTCTTTCGCATATCGCCGCTCATCTCTGACGGCAGTGAGGTGCCGATGGGAACAGAATGTAAAAACCGCTGATCGCCCAAAGCAATGAACTGCAGCTTTCCATCTGACACTACGCCATCTCCATGCAGCTGGTGATACGGCGTATCAATATACTCCTCCACAATAATTCTGCCGCATCTGGAAAATGATATCGCACGATCATACGCCTCCCGCAGCTGCTCACAGCAATCTGCCTGATACACACCTTTACTCCCGGAAGAATCAACCGGCTTTACCATACATGGATACGTTATTTTATGTTCCAGTTTTTTTAATTCTTCTACATTCCTGATACAGAAAAAAGAAGGTGTCCAAAATCCATGCTTCTTTTGAAATTCCCTGAATAAATCCTTACGCGACAGCATATGTACGGATTGATAGCTGCTTCCCGAAAGCGCCAGCTTTTCACTCACATAAGCAGCTGCTGGGGCTGATGGATCCGATGCGTATGCAAGAATTCCATCGATCTGTTTGAAGCGGGCATACTCCAGCACCTGTTCCTTTTCTACTGTACTGATATTCTGATATTCGTCTGAAAACTGATGTCCTGGATTATCAGGAAGATAATCACAGGTAATTACATAAAGTCCCAATTCTTTCGCTTTTTGAATTGCCGGAATCTGAGAACGTGCTCCTCCCAGCATTAAGATCTTTTTCATTCCTGTTTCCTTCCATTTTATCTTGTGCTTTCCTCCGCCTTATGCTTTATCAATGATACCTCTGCCGCATAGCCAAAAAGACCTGCCTCTGGAAAATCTTTCAGATCCTGCGAAATCCTCACTCTGATTTCTTCCGGAAGATGATACTGTCTCCTGCGTTCTGCCCCTCTCCGCTTGCGATAAACGCTTTTGATGCTGTCAACTGTCCTGCTCTGTGAAGCTTGGATAAATTCTGCTGTCTGATTCGTAAACGGCATATGTAAATAGCCAAATAATTTTTCAACAGTATGATACGCATCATCTTCCAAATCCTCATATCGTACAGTGATAAAACGATCTGGATACTGCTCCTTCATGTCCGCATTCAATTTCATCCATTCTTTCCACTTATAATAACCATAGTAGTTTTCCGGCCTGTATTCATTTTTAGATACAGCAAAATTCCACTCTCTGAAAATATCCCACCCAGGTTTATATTCTGCCGGGGCATTCATCCATGATTCCAACACATCATAAGGATTTCTAACGCTTCCTGCGATCTTTATTTTCTCATATCTTTTCAGCAGCAGCGGTATGGTATATAAATACCGTACTTCTTTAAATACTAAAATAGACGGATGTAACTTTTTATTATGAAAGACCGGATACATCCCCTGTTCTCTTTTCTCTGTGCAGTTTAGAAAATCGTCCGCATCCTCGTCATATAATTCTCTGAAAAATTGTTCCATGTCTTCGACGCTGCTTTCTGTCGTGATACGGCTTTTAAAGCGGTACGAAAAAAGCGGCTGAAAACGATAAGCTGTATCTGGACAGCTGTTTATAATCTCTCCCAGCCAGGAAGTTCCTGACCTTGGAACGCCATATAACGCAACTACTTCTTTATACATACTGCCTTGCTCCTTTTCCTTTCTGTTCGTCCCGGCTTCCGTCTATACTGCCTGTTTGTGCCCACAGGGCATGATATGGGGAATTTATCCCAAATTTATGAAGCGCAGCGGACCTTCTACATTCCATTTCGGTCCTCGCTAAACATGTGCCACTGGCACACAGCACCGTTGATTAAATTTGGGAATGAATTATCATCATTTCACATTTCTTTTTTTCTATCCATCTGTCGTATTTTTGCTGCCAGCTTATGCCGCAGGCTGCTGTTTGTTAGTTTCTGCAGCTTCTCATACAACTGTCGATTCTGCATTTCCAGTTCTGTATTCTTTTGCTCCCACAGCTTCATCTTCTCTTCCATAGCCCTTACTTTTCCCTGATATTCATAAATCATATCTCTTTTTTCATACATGACTTCCATAACTGCCCTGCCTGCCTCTTCTGCTCCCAGCCGTTCGATCTCTCCCTCAATGCAGACATGCAAGCCTCCCTGCCCGTCGGCCCCGTCCGGCACGACAGCCGTATATATCGGATCCAGATTCAAAAACAGCTGCCACCCTCCTGTGCAGCACAGCGCATTTTCCGCCTGAAGCTGCGTCTCCATGCCTCCTGCCACAGCCCTCTTCAGCTTCACCTTTACCATCAGCCCTTCCGCCGGGTCAAACCGCAGTCTTTTGATCTGATTTCCGCCTTTTTCGGGCAGCCTGCATGTCCAGCAGAAAGCCTCCGCATCCTGAAGCGTAAAACTCTCCTGATACACTTCTTCCGTGCCAAACCCATTTCCACGGTCTGCATATATGCTCCTTGTCTGCTCAAATGCCTCTGGCAGAACACCAAATATATCATGCTTTCCATTTTCATCTGCAAAATCCCGCCTCGTATATCCATAATGACTTTCCATCATATGGGCTTTCCAGGGATCGTTTAACGCCTGATACAACAATTTTATCCCATATAATCTTGTATACGGCCCATTCCCTTCCTGCGTACAGATTTTTCCAAATGCATACTCCGGCAGAAATGCTCCCTGCTTTGCATACTCCTCTGCTTCTGGAAATATTCCCAGAAACTCCTCACGATCTGTAATTCCCGCATATTCATCCAGCATCAGAAATAATTCGATACTTGAACGCACCTGCGTTTCTGCACGCATCCCGCTCGCGTTCCTGCCCGATGAATGGATTCGAAATTTCACCAACGCTTCCGGCAGCACATAGATGTCGTACTTTCTGCATATTTGGATCCACTTTACAAAATCAGGAATCTGACATAGTCCTTTTCTGGGAAAAACGTGCTCTAAATAGATATCCTTCCTGATTAAAATGCTTGGATGGCACAGGCAGTTTCCATGATAAAAAAAATAACGCAGCCATTCCAGCCGGCTCCTATTTTCTGCCTGAAATAACTGATAATAAAAACCATTTTGATTTGTATATGCACAGCCGTTATCATCGACAGCTTCCGCATACGTAAAAACAGCTGCACATTCCGGCCTGTCATGCAGCTCTTTCACCTGCTTCTCCAGCTTATCACTCATCCACAGATCATCGCTATGGTGCACGGCAATATAATCACCAGATGCATAGTTTCTCACCATATCGTCGATAATCCCTCCATGCCAGTTATAATCATGACGAATCGCAGTGATCTGCGGATACCTTTCTTTATACTCACTAATAATGTTCCATGAATGATCGCTGGAGCAGTCGTCCACAATCATGAGCTCATAATCCTTGTATGTCTGATTTAATACGCTTTCAATGCTCTGTCTTAAAAACTTTTCATGGTTATAGGATGTTAGAATCACTGATACCTTCATACGATCTTTTCACTTCCTTCATAATTATTCTCATGCAGGCAATAAAATTTTCCATTTCACTTTCATTCGTGACGCTCGTGAGCCCGATTTCATTGACAGTATTTATAAAGAACAGCTTCAAATATGGCAAAGTTATTTCGAGGCAGTTCTTAAGGAACTATCCTGCGCACTATTTAAAAGTTATTTCTGAACTGTTTCTAAAACTTTGATCTGAATTTCATTTTTGAGATATACTTTGTCCCACAATTTAGAAATCAGATTCTCCTCTACCGCAAACACCGCTGCATTTTCAATCATAGAAAGAAATAACGCTGTCCGATTCTTAATCAGCGGCTTTGATGCCAGAATTGTAAGATTATAATTACCCTCTATCAAAGGCAGCCTTGTCATCAAATCGATCTCATACACTTCCCCGCTTCTGCCACAGATCAGCTCACCCGTTTCCTTCAGCGTGGATGACCCAATCAGTTCTACATTCTTGTCATCACGGATATGGTACGCCACTGCAAACAGATCATCGCAGCGCATAAGAAGCGTCATGCGTATAATCATCTTCTGATTATACGCAAAAGAAAACAACTCCTCCTGCTCCTCATTCAAAAGCCTGACATCCAAAAACTCAACATCGCCCGTACCCTCTTTAAAGCTCTGCGTTCGCTGCATAAACTGCCTGTTTCCGTATTTTAAAACGAGATTTTCATAACAATGAGCAGTACCCGCCGGCTCCACCTGCCCAGACACAGCTTCTGCCCCGCCTTCCTTCTGCCATTTTCCCACACAGCCTTTCTTCTGCTGCACACTATCTTCCTGCCCCTGTCTTTCCTCACCGCCTTCCTGCCGCCGGCTTTCCTCACTGCCTTCCTGCTGCCGTCTTTCCTCACTGCCTTCCTGCTGCCATTCGCTTTCCACACTGCCACCAGCCTGACACCTGTTTTTCTCGCTGCCACTCTTTAGGACATTTAGATTCTCTTCATTCATAGACGCACGAATTTTTTTAAGATAAATGTCTGCCAGTTCTGCTGCCGACCCTTCCATAATCTTAGCCCCACCCTCCAGATAGATACATCTCTGACAGAGCTGCTTTACCGTATTCATATCATGTGTTACAAACAAAACTGTCGCCCCAGACTTCATAATCTGGTTCATCCGCGCCATACATTTTGCCTGAAAAGCAGCATCGCCGACTGCCAGCGCTTCATCCACAATCAAAATATCCGGGTTCGAATATACCGCCGCTGCAAATGCCAGCCTTACAAACATACCGCTGGAATAGTTTTTCACAGGCTGATAGATAAAATCCCCAATATCCGCAAAGTCTGCGATGTCCGCAATCCTGCTGCCCGTCTCTTCCCGCGTGAGCTTATTCAATGTACCGTTCAAATAAATATTCTCAATTCCTGTATACTCTGGATTAAATCCCGCCCCTAGCTCCAGCAGTGCACTGATTCTGCCATCAATGCATACTCTTCCACCTGTCGGATTCAAAATGCCGGTAATAATTTTCAGCAGAGTAGATTTTCCGCTGCCGTTTTTTCCGATAATGCCGACAATCTCCCCTTTCTGTATCCGAAAGCTGACATCATTTAACGCATGAAATTCCTGATACTGTGGCTTCGCTTTTGGAAACAGACTCTCGATAATCCTTCGTCTGTTGTTCTCATATAGCTTATACGTCTTAGTTACATGCTCTACTTCTATCGCATATCCGCTCATAACTGCCTCTTTCTATAAAATCACCTATCGTAACACTACCTGTCATAACATTACCAGTAGCTTTGTCATCCCTCATAGCAGATCCGCAAACTGCGTGTCACTATTGTTATCAAGCACACCCGACATTAGCTCTTCCAATCCGTCACAGCAGATCTGCAAACTGCGGCCGCAGCCTATAAAAAACATATGCCCCCGCAAACAGCAGCACAAATGTAAACAGCCAGAAATACAGCGTCAGCGCCGGATGCTCCCAGAACCAGACACTCCCTGAAAATGTCTCCCGGTATCCCACGCAGATATAGTACATCGGGTTTAATTTGACTACTATCGAGGACACCCGCGGCAGGCTGCCCGGATCCCACACCAACGGAGTCGCCCAGAATCCCACCTGTGTAATCAGTGAAATAATATTTAAAATATCTTTGGAAAATACCGCCAGCGCAGACATCACCCATGTCAGTCCCATCAGCAGCGCTGCCATGCACAAATAATAATAAATCACCTGAATGTTATAAATATTGGGTGTATATCCATATAGAAAATAGATCAGCACTATAAACAGGATGAAGAAAAAATGTACAAAACTGGCTGATACGATTTTGACCAACGGCAGTGTACTTACACGAAACTGCATATTTTTTACAAGATATGAATAGTCAAAAATACACCCTGAGCCGCTGCTGAATGCGTCTGTAAAAAACTGCCATGACAGATATGCCGGGATATACCACAGTATGAATGGTATATCCTTGACCGGTGATGACCGAAAGCCTACCTGGAATACATACCACAGCACAAGGATGATTGTCAGCGGCAGCATGAATGCCCATGCGATGCCGAGCAGGGAATTGGTATATTTGGCTTTGAAATCGTTCTTGGCCAGCTCGAAGATTACTTTTCGATCTTTATATAAGTCTGTGAAAAAATTGATGACACCTTTTTGCATTGTTCTCTCCCGATTTTTATTCAACTACACTGCCTTCACAGCAATTATCTGCTTATATTTATAATGATAATTCCCGATAGTATCAAGCACATCCCAACGATTTTGGACACTGATATTGCTTCTTGTAATAAAACATAACTTAATAGACACACACAGATATACACAAAACCGACGGAAACCGAATAAAAAAAATTTAAATCGGTTTCCTTCATAATTGATAATGAAAGTAAAAAACCTGCTATGTAAAAACACATTCCAAGAACCGCTATATAATTCATATGAAAAGAAAATGCCTGTCTTTCAAAAACTACGTATAATCCCTGTTTTGTGCCTAATTTTAAAAAGACTAAACCCATAGAAGAAAAAAGTGCGTATAAAGCTATTTTTATAAACATAGATTTCTCTCCTTCTGCACAGATTGTGGCTGTATAAATAATCAGATTAAAACGAACGTGTTTTCCTGC
>CANDMV010000190.1 GCA_947385875.1 uncultured Eubacterium sp.
TCCGCAAAGTGGGGAGTGCAGATCGCGGGAATGATTTTTCAAACACGCTCTAGTCTGTATGTTAAGCCAAAGGCCGAACTGTAACGATGTTCATGTGATTTTGAGTCTGAGCGAAACGAAAGGAATGGTAAGTAAAATGAACAGACGAACTATAACAAAAGAGCAGGAAGAACTTTTATGCCGAATATCCGTAAATGAAGAACGTATACGAAATGGAAGACTGCTTGACTGGCAGGAGGAAATATTAAACCAATATGATTATGCAATGCAGTATCTTGGTGAAAAGTATCCATCTTATCAGTTTCGCATTATGCACTGCGAGCCTAAGAATAAATTGAATACATGCACAACATTTAAATTTACAGAAGAACATGATGTAGGCAAGTCTTATTCCATGTATATTTATGAAGAATCTGCAGCAAATGCTGCTTATTCTGCACAGGATAATTATTATGGGGCATTAAAAGAAAGGGAATACGCCGAAAAACTAATGAAACTGATCTGCGAAAAAATTCCATACTGCATTGAGACGAATACCAAAATGTCTTGTGCGATGGGGATAGACTATGGAGAAAATCTGGATTTGAATCAGCTGTTAAATGGACAGCTGCAGCTTCATCAGAATACATCGATTACTTTGCTGGGAGCAGGTAGGACAGAGAGTGAATTTATTCATGAAGTTAAAAAAGTAAAACAGCTGATAAAGGAAAGAGGAATTTCCGGTTCTTTTATAGTGAAATTAGTAGATCCAAAAAACCATGAAAATATTTTATTTAAAGATAATTTTTTTGGATAGAAATAAAATGCGATTGCTGCACTGAAACTAAATCAGGCGGGAGGGAGCTATGGCACAGATACTTTCAAACGAACAGGTATTATTGTTAAACAATCTAATGTATATGGAAAATCGTCCACCGTTACAAGATCTTTTGTCAACAGACGCTCAGACAATCGGTGATTATGTCAGCTGTATCCCAATTCATGAGTTAAAAAGCCAGACAGACTATGGCTCCTTTATTACTGGCAGGGATTGGAAAAATATCATACAAGCGGTCAAACAAGACATCCGTCTTATGAATATACAGATTGTCACTGTCAATGAATCTATTCTAATAGACAATACTGGAGGAGGAAAAAGCGCAGTTTTTGCGGATCCATCTAATCATGAAGTAATTATTGCATTTCGAGGAACAGCTAGCCATGAATGGAAAGACAACCTGATTGGAGGCGGCAGTACGAATACATCCGACGGCGTATCTACAGAATGCCAGATGGATGCCCTGTTATGGTATCAGTCTCTGAAGCTGAATTATTTTGCAGCTATTACAGTAACCGGACATTCAAAAGGCAGAAATAAAGCAAAATATATCACTGTCTTAGATCCTTCCGTAGACCGCTGCCTGTCATTTGATGGTCAGGGATTTTCAGATGAATTCATGTATTATTATAAAGAAAAAATTATGCAAAATCAGAATAAAATTCTTAACATTAATATAGACAGTGATTATGTAAATCTGCTATTAAATGATATCGGAACGACCTATTATTATAAAGGATATAATTATGGAGCCGGCGGGTTTTTAGAAAATCATTGTCCCAATACATTTTTTCATTTTCATTCAGACGGTTCCTTTGAAATGAACCAAAGCGTCCGTGATAAAAGAATGGTCATACTGGATGAATTTTTAAATAATTATCTCAGATCTCTTTCTCCAGAACAAAAAACAGATACACTTTCCATGATGGGAGATTTGATACAAAGCGGATTTCATAATGCATCTGATGATGATCTGGCAGACATTCTATTGAAAGATCACAATCCCGAACTTACAGCAGATCTTGCAGCTTATCTTTTCGTGTACGGAAAAGAAAAACCGAAATTTACCGATACAGTTATCAATATCTTAGATGAAATGCATCTGCAAAACATATCTTTATGGATAAATATCATTATAACCGTTACAAACAATGATTTTATAAGGAATACGATTGCCGGACTATATCACATATTTCCCAGTCAGATAGATGGTTTCATAAAGGCGAAACTAGAAGAAAACAAAATTAATATATCAGACAGGCATCTGGACAGATTGATCGGGACACTGCGTATTGCCACAAAGAAAATAGATCATGTAGTAATATCAGACCGTGGCAAAGACATAGCCTTTCCGTCTGTCAGGCAGATCACATCTGCTGTAATGTAACAATTCAGATATAGTGTTACATTTTGGATACCCGGCTGTTTTTGGCAAGCTCTACAACGAAAACAGTAAATGTATCGGCAAGCCGGACTTGATTCCCTCACCGAGTGCTCCATTTGGACAGAAATTAGACTTTATTACAGCCTGATTCACGCCATTGCTGCGTTAAAATTTCTAGTCGATGCTCACCGTCGAAATTGCCTTGCACTGGCGCGAATCAGTCAGCACTAAAGTCTAAATTTTGTCCAGACGGAGCACAAATACAGCGTTGCAGAAATAACGGTGAATACAGTGCACGATATGTTCGTCATTGCAAGACGGAGGAAGGAGGCGATGCCGGGTGCATCGTTGACTGACGATATCATGCCCTGTGGGTACAACGCGGCAATGGCTGAAATAGCGGGTGCTGTATTCATCGTTATTTCTGCAATGCTGTACTAGAGCGTGTTTGAAACATCATTCCCGCGATCTGCACTCCCCACTTTGCGGAGAATTCATCCCAAATTTAATCAACATAGCCCGCTATGCCTCATAAATTTGGGATAAATTCTCCATATCATGCCCTGTGGGTACATCTCACGGAAAGCATTTTTCAAACACGCTCTAGGTATATGACAGTCATTACATGAGGATAGCAGACAACAGCTATATCCGATCAGTGATCTATGAAAAGAAGTTCCTAGTTAAAAGTTCTGTCGATGTATTTATCGTTTTCATTGTAAGGCTAATCAAAAACAGCCGGGTGAAAGGAGCTGTCCCATCTTTCTGAGACGTTGGAAGAATGATTAGAAGCCCTTAGTATTCTGTTCAGTAAACAGGCGGCGGAGCCGAAGCGGCACCTTTAGCTTCCGGCCTTAGGCCGGGGCGGACTGGGTGCCGCGACCGTCCGGTGCCACAGTGCAGATGCAGAATGCTTAGGGATTCTTATCATTCTGGAAAAGTCACAGAAAGATGGGACAGCTCCTTTCACCCGGCGTCCAGGTATCCAAAATGTAACACTATATCTGGACTGTTACACCCTTTTATAAAGATTTTATGGAAATCATGAAAAAGAATGACATTTCATCCAAAATATGGTAATATATTTTTATATGATTTTTTACAGCAGAAGACGAAAACATGCGTTTTCGTTTTTTGCTGTTGACAGGGAGGCATAGTATGTCATTATTAGAAGCGATTTTACAAGGACTTATTCAAGGAATTACGGAATTTTTGCCAGTCAGCAGTTCTGGACATCTGGCATTATTCCAGATTGCATTTGGTCTGGAAGAGACAGGGGGGCTGTTATTCGACTGTCTGCTTCATTTTGGTACACTGCTCGCTGTATTTGCAGTTTATTACCGCGATATTTGGAAAATGATCTGTGAGGGCTTTGGACTTTTAGGTGATGCATTGATGAATGCAGGTATTGCAGCAGCAAGACTTGCCGGTGATAAAGACAAGAAGTACCGCAGGGTAATCTGCAATGGCTATCGCAAGTTTGATATGCTTGTCATTGTATCTACGATTCCTACTGGAATTATTGGAATAGCGGCATCTGATCTGATCGAAGCAGCCTCTGCATTTTTAATTGTGCCAGGTATCTGTCTGATTATTACTTCCGTGCTGTTATTTATTGCAGACCGATGCAGTGAAGGGCATAAGACACCAAAACATGTCACCTATACCAATGCGTTCATTATCGGAATCTGTCAGGGATTTGCCACACTTCCTGGTATTTCCCGTTCCGGAACTACGATTACAGCATGTCTGTTAAGCGGCTTTGACCGTAAGTTTGCAGTAAAATATTCATTTATTATGTCAATCCCAGCGATTTTAGGTTCTGTTGTGCTGCAGCTGTTTGATATAGAAAATCTGCAGATCAGTCAGACGGAGTGGCTGTATTATCTGGCAGGTACCTTAATTGCCGCGATTGTCGGCTATATCTGCATTAAAATAATGCTGTATGTTGTTCGTGAAAAGAAATATACCATATTTTCTATTTACTGTCTGATCGTGGGTGTGATTTCGGTCGGGGCATATTTTATTTTGTAAACGCTGCATAGGATGATTCCAAGGCTGCAGAATATATATTGAGTTATAAAGAAAACGGAGGAATAAAATGGCAAAGAAACATTCGAAATCCGCATCTGAATCTAGCGGTGTTCCGTCTGCTTCCTTTAAATATGAAGTGATTTTATGGGCTGTATTGGCTTTATCGATTATATTATTTATTAGTAATTTTGGTATTGCCGGAACAGCGGGTAATTTTATTAGCAGTGTATTTTTTGGGTTATTCGGTCTTACGGCTTACATATTTCCAATACTGCTGTTTGCTGGAACAGCATTTATGATTGCAAATAAAGATAATGCGATTGCTGTCATCAAGGCAGCTGCTTCTATTGCTTTATTCGTATTTGTCTGCATGTTTATGGAGTTAATTGGAGGAGATCATCAGGCCAAAACACCTTTGGATTCCTATTTATATTCTATCGATCATAAATTTGGCGGTGGTCTGGTCGGCGGCATTCTGACATGGCTGATCCGTCCGAATCTGGGAGTCATCAGTGCCTATGTGATTGATCTTATTATGATGATCATCTGCCTGGTATTGATTACACAGCGTTCTATATGGAAGCATGTTCAGTCAGGCGGCAAAAAGGTATATGTTTCTGCAAAAAATGAAACAATTCGTCAGAGACAGCAGTATGCAGAACGAAAAAAAAGACGTATTGACAATAAAGTAACAGGAGTATCGACAGATACGAGCATCAAAAATAGTGTAAAATCAAGAACATCTGACAATGTGAATGAAATTCGCCCAGATCCTGCTTTTATGCAGGATTTTCCGATTCATATGATGGGAGAACATGGCAGAGTACAAGGCCAGAAAAGGGCAGTAGGCAGTGATATTTCGCCGGATATTACACCGTTTCCGGCTCCGGCTTATACAGCCCCTGCGCGGAAGCAGGCTGATGATGCTGAATTTATGGATTCAGATTCTGTAGACAATATTATACCGATTAAAAATCAAAAAGTTTCTTTGCAGCCGAATCTTTCACAGGAAGGTGCAAATAATGAAAATGTATATAAGGATACTGCGTATAATGATAATGTATCTTTGAATGAGGAAACTGGGAATAATGATAATGTCTTTTTAAATGGGGCAGCGTATAATGAGAACATATCTTTTGACGAAAAAGATTCTGATAATAAGAATGTATACTTTAATGGAGAAGAAAATCGAAAAACAAATGAAAATCCAGCGGATCAACAGCTGATTGAGACAAATCAGGCAGATACAGACAGCGAAGCGGATGATATTTACGATCTTTTTGCAAATACAAGCGACTTGTTTTCAGAGCTGCTTCCGTGTGTACAGTCAAAATCTGAGAATTCTAACGAAATGGCGATAGATTCTGCAGCTGATGCTGTGGCAGACAGAATGACACAAATAGATGCAGAACCGCAGACACCGCTGATGGCGCAGAAAGAGCCGGATACATTGGAAATGCCTATGACAGAGCAGGGGCGGAATGCATTTGAAGAATCCATGATGCAGCAGGGATGGAATGACCGTCAGGAAATACCTATAGAAGATCAAGAAGGGTTAATCCCTCAGGAAGTTGTATCTGCCCGTCAGACTGGGAACCATCAGGAAGCATCTGTGTCTCAGGCTTTATTGCAGGAAGATTGGTATGATGAAGAGGAAGAGGCTTTTCCTTCAGCAGAAGAGCTGATTGCGCAGCAGCCTCAGCCGTCAAATACATCTTCTGCGAAACAGACAGCTTCGACACAGCCATCCGGCCCGGCAGATCAATCACTGTCGGCAAAGTCGGCTTCCTCATCCGCAGAGCTGCATAATCCAAAGCAGACTAAGGAAGAAATTGCTCAGGGTGTAACAGATATTGATGTGCAGCTTCATCAAAATCAGCCGGTCATAAAGCGTGAGTATATCCTGCCGCCAGTTCATTTGCTAAAACTCGGCGATCCAAATAAAACAGGAGATACCAGACAGCATCTTCAAGAAACAGCGCTAAAGCTTCAGCAGACATTGAAAAATTTTGGCGTAAATGTTACGATTTTAAATGTCAGCTGCGGGCCGTCAGTCACCCGTTATGAAATACAACCGGAAATGGGAGTAAAGGTCAGCAAGATTGTGAATCTGGCAGATGACATTAAACTCAATCTCGCAGCAGCTGACATTCGTATAGAAGCTCCGATACCAGGAAAAGCAGCGATTGGCATCGAAGTGCCAAATAAGGAGACGGTAGCTGTAATGTTCCGTGAATTAATCGAATCAGAGGAATTTGGTCAGCAGACATCTCCCTGCGCATTTGCAGTCGGCAAGGATATAGCCGGGCAGACTGTAGTAACGGATTTATGTAAAATGCCACATTTATTGATTGCAGGAGCAACCGGCTCCGGTAAATCCGTATGTATCAATACTATCATTATGAGTATCATTTACAAAGCAAATCCAGAAGATGTCAAATTGATTATGATTGATCCAAAGGTCGTGGAATTGAGCGTATACAATGGTATCCCGCATCTGCTGCTGCCGGTTGTAACAGATCCAAAAAAAGCAGCCGGGGCACTGCACTGGGCTGTATCAGAGATGATGGATCGATATGATAAGTTTCAGGCTTATGGTGTTCGAAGTCTTAAGAGCTATAACGCAAAAATAAAAAAAATCGCAGATATTCCGGGTGAAAATAAACCGGAAAAAATGCCTTACATCGTGATTATTGTAGACGAGCTGGCGGATTTGATGATGACAGCGCCGGGAGATGTAGAGGACGCGATCTGTAGACTGTCACAGCTGGCAAGAGCTGCCGGTATCCATCTGATTATTGCAACGCAGAGACCTTCAGTAAATGTCATTACCGGATTAATTAAAGCAAACATGCCTTCACGTATTGCGTTTTCAGTGTCCTCGGGCATTGATTCACGGACAATTCTTGACATGAACGGTGCAGAAAAGCTGCTAGGCAAGGGAGATATGCTGTTTTATCCGCAGGGTTATCCAAAGCCGGTTCGTGTACAAGGTGCGTTTGTATCAGATGCGGAAGTTTCTGAGGTTGTAGAATTTTTGACTTCACAAAATGGAGTATCAAGCTACAGTAGTAATATTGAAGCAGAAGTAGCAAATGCGGCAACCGGTTCCGGTGCGTCTAACAGCGCGTCAGGAGATGACCGTGATGTATATTTTCAAGATGCCGCAAAGCTTTTGATAGAGAAGGATAAAGCTTCCGTCAGTATGCTTCAGCGCTATTTTAAGATTGGGTTTAATCGTGCGGCCCGTATCATGGATCAGCTCGAAGAAGCAGGAATCGTCGGTGCGGAAGAGGGTACAAAGCCTCGTAAAATTCTGATGAGTCCGGAAGAATTTGAGCAGTATGTAGAAGAAGTTTTATAAAAATACAGCCGTTTATAAGAAGCTGTAAGTCTGCCTCATCTGTAGTACAAGATATGGAATCGCGTTTTTATATCACACAAGAACTGAAAGGAGAAAGAAGTGGCAAATTTAATCGATGGAAAACGAATCTCACAGGAAATTAAAGATGAATTAAAAGAAAAAGTAGGAGAATTGAAAAAGCAAGGCATAGAAGGGTGTCTTGCTGTAATCCAGGTAGGCTCTGACCCGGCCTCAAGTGTCTATGTCAGAAATAAAAAACGTGCCTGTGAATACATTGGAATCAAGTCTTTATCTTATGAACTGGATGAGAAGGTTCCAGAGGCTGAGTTATTAGATT
>CANDMV010000191.1 GCA_947385875.1 uncultured Eubacterium sp.
TACACATATTCACACACTCTTTCCCTACACGACGCTCTTCCGATCTGGGCGGTTTTATGAAGTGATAGAATGGAAGGATAACGTTCTTTATATATTGGAATCGCTGTTTTTGTTTTATTTGAGATGGGGGAGGATTTAATGCCTTATATTCTAGAAGAGCTTTATGATAAGATTGATGCGGCAGATACAATGGAGCAGTATCATAAAATCGTACCGGAATACATAGAAAAGCTGGAAATAGAAGGATATGAAAATGTAGCTGACGAAGTCAGGATGTTATCAGAAGTATATATCAACAGATTTACAAAACAGGCAACATTTGAGAATTTTGAAAATAGTAAGAAGAAAGTGACGGACTGCTTAAAAAAGAGAGCTTCATATGACGGAAGTTTTCGAATTAACAAAGAGACCAAATAGTGATAATAATTTTGGAACATTTTCATGATTAAAAGTGCTGTGGATTTTCAAAAAACTTATGAAAACAAATGTGTAGAGGATAAGCACATAATTGTTTGCATATGGCAGAACAGAGCAGTCAGAGAAGGAGTTATTACGCCGGAAAATCTGGGGCCAAATCCCAAAAATCCAATTATTGCATCTTTTTTTCGAAATATTGGCTATTCGGACCAGCTTGGACCGGGTGTTAGGAATTTGTTTAAATATACAAAGCTTTATTCAGAATTTTTTTGCCAGTAGTTATACTTCACAACTAATGTTTGTGACAAATCTGCTTGATATGGGGAAAGCGAGACAAGGTTTTGCAATTTGGAGAACTATGGTTTATAATAGATTATCGAGATTTTTGTAATTAATAGTGAGCAGGCAAATCTATATTTATTGTGACATTAGTTTCTAAGTCTGGCATGACGGATATGTATTTGGAGATAGTTATATTATTGTCCGTGGGATGTCATTAATTATCTGTCGGCTCTGAGAAAGAGGGAGAAGGCAAGGACGAAGAACTATTGGAAGAATACCAGCCACAATGGAATACTTCTCACCTTTGTAAAAAGAACCGACTTTAATGTAAAAGGGAAGTTTGAAATCCTAATGAATGGAGGCTCGATTGTACAGACAATGTCAGATGAATTAACTTATGATTCACTGCATTCCTCGGAGGATAATCTGTGGAGTGTGATGCTTATGACCGGCTATCTCACAAAAGTGGATGTCGGCGAGGAAGGGGAAACGGTAAGCCTCAGGATTTCAAATAAAGAGATTGCTGCTATTTTTGAAGATACAGTTGTGAAATTGTTTAAGGATACGATAGACAATCGTATTCAAAAATCCATGATGGATGCACTTTGGAACCATGACGCTCAGGAAGCGGGCAGAATGATTCCTAATCTTTTGTGGAAGACGATAAGCTATCATGATTATCATGAGGATTATTACCATGCTTTTCTTGCGGGGGCATTTGTCGGACTGGGATATGAAGTGGAATCGAATAGAGAGAAAGGGCTGGGCAGGCCGGACATCATTTTGAAAGATCGTGATAACCGCCGCGCGATTATATATAGAAGCTAAAAAGTCCAAAAAGGAAGCCGATATGGATAAGGATTGTGAAGAGGCTGTCGGTCAGATGATAACGAAGAAATATGCGGAGGGGTTATATGGCTATACGCAGATTTTTTGTTATGGGATTTCTTTTTTTTCAGAAGCAGGCTGCAGTAAAGGAGAAAATTTAGTGATGGCAAAATGTCAACAGCTGCATAATTAAAACTTAAGGAGCGGAATTGCGCAATGTACTTACCGCTCCAAATGAAGTAAGGGGAATTATTAGAATTTAATTATCTTCGTGTATAGATTAAATCTATCATACCATTATATGACCGCGTTTGAAGTAATCTTAACTTGATCTCATGTTCTGCACTTTCAAAAAGCCGGATACCAGAGCCTAAAATAGTTGGAATGATGGTAATGTAATAATCGTCAATGCAGTCCTCGTCTACTAACTGCTGGACAAGATTCGCTCCGCCGCATATCCAAAGATCTTTTCCATTCTCCTCTTTCAGTTTTTTAATGAAATCACAAGGATTTATATTTATAAAATGAATTTTTTCAGAGGAAGTCTGCTCATTATGTGTAATCACATAAGTTGTAAAATCGTTATATACCCACTCTTTGGGAGAAAGCTCAGTCACAATCTGGTGATAAGTATTCCAGCCCATTAATATAGTATCAATGTTTTTTGTAAACTCAGAATAGGTGTCAAGATTCTCGTTATCGCTGCCCTGACCCTGCAGCCAGTCAACACCGCCCTTGGTGTCTGCGATATAACCGTCAAGACTCATTGCAATAAATAAGCAGATTTTTCTCATATTTTTATCCTTTCAGTTTTTTCAGAGTGTCTGGTTGATTCGAGATAATCTCCTAGACTCATTTCATATTACATTTCTTTTTTATTAAAATCAAGTACTCATGTGAAAAAATGAGCAGATTATGTGAAGAACGGGCAGACAGGCCGCACTTATTATTTGATATAATAATCCGGGAGTTCGTACATTTATTCTGGCGGCAGACAGGGCTGCAGAGAGAAAGCGCCAATGTATTTTGGTGTAGTTCCTAATAAACTGTAAAATGATTGATTAGAAGGAGGTATTGTGAGATTAAAATGCGCACACTTAGAAATATCATCAGCCGATATATGCAGATTGTCACTCTTTTGCTGGTGGTTCTTTTTTTAGTAGTTATCTTTTGCATTCAGGTAGTGAATGAACGGCGGCAGGCCTACATGAGTGCCATAGAAACATTCTTCCAGATCGAACAGGTTCTGGGAGAAAATAAGGAGGAGCTGGCTGATTTAAAACAGGTCTATCGGGAAACCTGCCTGCATAATGCGGAGGCAATCGCTTACATTATAGAAGAGAATCCCTCTGTCTTAGACAGCGTGGAGGAGCTAAAGAAAATCGCCACAATGATAGAAGTCGATGAAATTCATATTTTTGATGCAGAAGGGCGTATTTTTTCGGGAACTCATCCGTTATATTACGGCTATACATTTGACTCAGGTGAGCAAATGAGCTTTTTTAAGCCTATGCTTGAGGACAAAACTATTAGGCTTGTACAAGATATCACGCCGAATACAGCTGAATTGAAGATGATGCAGTATTCCGCGTTATGGAGCCATGACGGAGAATTTATTGTACAAGTCGGCATGGAACCAGTAAATGTCCTGAAGGTCACGGCAAAAAACGAATTATCCTATATTTTTTCTCTGCTGCGCGTTAATTCCGACGCCAATTATTATGCCATTAATAAAGAAAATGGAAATATTGTCGGCTCTACTGACTTGTCCTGTGTGGAAAAAGACAGTATGGAAATAGGATTGAATCTCAATACGATCGCGGCTGACAATAACGGTTTTTACGCGGATATTAACGGCATAAAATCCTACTGTGTATTTATGAAGTCCGGTGAAAACTATATCGGACGTGTGATTTCTTGCTGGGATATGTTTCGGAGGATTCCGTCCACGATGGTATGGATTGCATTCTGCCTGATTGCTGTAGCGGTGATCTTGTATTATGTAGTCACCTGCTATATGAATAAGTATGTGGTTGAAGGCATTCACAGTATCAATGATAAACTCAACATCATCTCACAGGGAAATCTGGATGAGATCGTTGACATCCAAAGCAGCGAAGAACTGGCAGAGCTGAGCCGTTATATCAACCAGATGAAAAAGAGTATTCTGGATAACCGGCGCAAGATCACCTATATCATCGGCAAGACCAAAATGCCTATCGGTGTGTACGAATACAATCATTATATGAAACGAGTGAGCATAAGCGAACACGTTCCTGATATCCTTGGTTTGGAAGCAGGAGAGTATGAATATCTCTCGGCAGATTACAGAGTTTTTCAGGAATTTATCATTGATCTGCGCAGAAATATTGTTGACGACGAATCCTGCGTATATTCCTGCCGGGAGCGTTATGTCAAGCTGGAGGAGGTCGAGCACAGCGGCGATGTATTTGGTGTCATTATCGATGTGACGGAAGAAATTTTAAAGCGCAAGAAAATAGAGGATGAACACGAGGCAAAAAGCCGCTTCCTTTCCAGTATGTCGCATGAAATCAGGACGCCGATTAACGCAGTGCTTGGAATGAATGAGATGATACTGCGGGAGGCTACGGACGGGCAGATTTTAACATATGCGGCGAATATCAAGAGCTCTGGGAAGATGCTGCTGTTTCTGATCAATGACATATTGGATATTTCAAAGATTGAATCAGGAAAAATGGAAATTATTCCAGTCGAATATGAGACACCGGCTTTGATTACGGATTTGTGGAATGTCATTTATCTGCGTGCAAAGGAAAAAGAGCTGGCATTTGAAGTGGAGTCGGACGAAACGCTTCCGCGTGTGCTGTATGGTGATGATGTGCGGATGAAACAGATCGTAACAAATCTTTTGACAAATGCGGTAAAGTATACGCCTAAGGGCAGTGTCAGGCTTCGGATTGCTTATGAACGCCAAAATGATGATGAGCTGCTGCTGAAAATATCCGTGCAGGATACGGGCATAGGGATTCGAGAAGAAGATATGGGGAAGCTTTTTGAAAGCTTTCAGCGTCTGGATGAGGAGAAAAACAGGAATATCGAAGGAACCGGACTTGGCATGAATATTACAATGTCACTGCTTAAAATGATGGGCGGCGATATGAAAGTAGAGAGCGAATACCAGAAAGGCTCCACCTTTACTGTAATCGTGCCGCAAAAAATTGTAAGCCATGAACCCGCAGGAAGCTTTCAGCAGATGCAGGAAAAAAATGCGCAGTATGATGGCAGCAGGCAGGGCAGTTTTACAGCTCCAAAAGGCCGGGTGTTGGTAGTGGATGACAATACGATGAACCTGACCGTGTTTAAAGCACTGCTAAAGCGGACAAAGCTGCAGGTTGTGACGGCCGAATCTGGAGAACAGTGCCTTGAATACGTACAGAAACAGAAATTCCACATGATTTTTATGGATCATATGATGCCTGAGATGGACGGGATTGAGACACTGCATGAAATAAAGAAGCTTGCAGTACATATGGATTGTCCAAATAAAGACACGCCGGTCATTGTGCTGACGGCAAACGCCATAGCAGGCGCAAAGGAGATGTATCTGGCGGAAGGCTTTGAGGCATTTTTGACAAAGCCGATTAATGCAGAGCTTTTGGAACATATAATCTGTAAATATCTTCCAAAGGAGCTTATTCAGGCAGAAGGAGAAGCAGACAGTGATCTGGATACAGAAATCGGCGGCAGTGAATATGACAGTGATCTGGAGAGGGGAGTTTCTGTCAGAAATGGACTGAAGCATTCCAAAGGCGACATGGAAATCTATATGGAGCTTGTGCGGATGTTTCTTAGAGATCAAAATAAAATGGAGCTGCTGCGGCAGTATCTGTCTGAACATAATATGAAAGACTATGCTATTTTGGTACATGCTTTAAAAGGAAATGCGCGGACGCTCGGTGCGGATCAGCTTGCAGACCTGGCATATGAGCATGAAACGCGCAGCAAGGCAGGGCAGGAGGATTATGCAGCTGCACACTGGGGAGAACTGGAACAGGCGTGGGAAACCGCATTAGATACATTCAAAGACATTTATGAAAAATATGCTCCCGCGCAGGAGGAAACCGACATTTTCGACGACGGCGAGCTGCTCAGCCTGCCGCAGGAGAGACTGGACGAGATGGCGGCGCTGATCGATGATTTCAAAACAGATGAGGCAGCAGAGCAGATCAAAGAATGGCTGCACAGCCCTCTGCATCAGGATCTGAGAAGGCGGCTTACAGATGTTCTGGCGGCAATAGAGGATGAGTTTGATGACGATAAAGCAATATGGCTTTTGAAAAACAATGTGGAGGATGACAAATTATGACAGGTAAAAAGAGTATTGTGGCGGTGGACGACAGCGGAATTATATTAAAGATGCTTGAAAAGCTGCTGAGTGAAGAATATGCGTTCATGGGGTTTTCAAAAGGGATGCGTGCCCTCAAATATTTAAAGGAAGCACAGACACCGGATTTGATTATTTTAGATATTGAGATGCCGGAAATAGACGGGTATAAAATGCTTGAGATGATACGCAAAAAAGATGAGCTGAAAGATGTGCCGGTTCTGTTTCTGACATCAAATAATGAGAAGGAACACGTCGTAAAGGCAATTAGGGCAGGCGTGAATGATTATATCGTAAAGCCGATTGATGAGAATGTGTTTATGGATAAGGTGCGCGGGCTTCTGAAGCAAGAGAAATATAGCTGGGATAATGTGTAGATATTTCTGTAAGTAAATGTAAGTAAATAATCAGTAAACTTGTATGTATTCTAAATCAGGGTGAAGTATTTACGCCGGACTGCTTTTCGTATGTAAAGCAGTCCGGCGTAAAAGCTATAAAAAGATTCGTTGATTTTGCTTTTAAAGCAGAAGATTAAAGCAACAGTTCAGATTGCCTGAACTGTTGCCAGTTGGGAAATATTCGAAATTTTATAATGGTATAGGAGAAGATCATGTGTTATAATTAATAATAGTAGTATAATAAAATTAATAACAGATAGTTAGCTGAATGTAAGCAGTGCTGTGGCTATGTCTTAATATTTTTTGAGATCGGCTTATATGGAGATTGAGAAGATTGAGAATATGTTTTTGGAACACAAATAAAAATATGAGTGTTAATGCTGTTTTAAAGGATCTGGTGTGTGAGAATCGTATTGACCTATTAGTTCTTGCAGAATATGTGGATAATTTGAATGCATTACGAGCTGAATTCCTAGATCAAAGAATTTATTTCGAAGAAGGTATCACAGTTGGCTGTGAAAGAATAATAATACTGAGCAGAATACGAGAAATAGAGCCGGGATTTCAAAATAAATATTGTTCTATGTAAATAATTAATAATGAATATATTTTAGTATGTATCCATTTGCCGTGTAAATTATTTTCTGATTATTATAAAAGAAGTATTGCTATTAATCGGATTGTTGAAGAAATTCAAATGTATGAAAACAGCCTGCAAATAGAGAAAACGATATTAGTAGGTGATGCAAACGAGAATCCATACGAAACAGGCTGCTTAGCGGCAGATCGATTTCATGCTGTTCCGGTTTATGATGATGCAAAGAGAGTATATCGTACTGTGATGGGAGAAAAGTTTAAGATGTTTTATAATCCTATGTGGAATTTATTAGGTGATTTTTCCTTTCCGCCTGGAACATATTATTATGCGGGAAATGATGCAATAAATCCTTTTTGGAACATATACGATCAGGTGTTGATTCGCCCATGTCTAAGAGAGACTTTTATGGATGAAGAACTAAAGATATTGTATAAAACTGAAAATAAGCAGTTCATTGATGAAAATAATCATCCATTAAAGAGTATTAGCGATCATTTGCCGATTGTATTTGAAATTAGGGAGGAAGAAAAATGAAATATGGATTGAAGTCAGATTATGAGTTTAATGATTCGAGTGTTATTACTCCGGATGTAGTGATGAGAGAAGTCTGCGATGAACTAAGTGAAGTTACGAAAGGATTTGTAACAGGGAATGTAAGTGAGTATGAAGGGCAGATTGAATCATATGATATGATTTCAGAGATAGCATCCATATCCGCAGGAATAGCAGCTACGACTAAAAAAGATATTCAAGAGCAGCTTGGTGCCATAGGGGAAAGAGATTTTAAATATGAACTTTATTTGACTGTTTCTCAGGTTAAAGACTATAAATATAGAATCCTATTTGTCAAGTATCCAATAGGGGGATATCCGGTTAAAGTGGTGGTTGAACAAGGTATAGCAGATGAACTAAATAATGAAGAGGGTCTGGGTTATGTTTACACTGTTGAAACAAAAGAAGAATTTGAAAGATTTTTAGTAAAGATACACCACTTTACAACTTTTTGAAAAATAAAATAACGCACAAGACACTTTCTCA
>CANDMV010000192.1 GCA_947385875.1 uncultured Eubacterium sp.
TTGTTGCAAAGCTGACCATGGCATAACTGTCATTTAAATCAATCCCAATATATAATTGCTGCTCATTTTCTGCCATCGTCTATCCTCTTTCTCCCCAAATTATATTTACAGTCAAATAATCTTAAACAGCTTCCCTGTCAATATATTAAGCTTCTCATATTCTTGCATCAGTCTCATGATTTCCTTATAGTCCCCCTGCTCGCGCAAATATAGCATCGCATTGATATAGGCATAGCGCCCGCCGTACTTCACGTCCCTATATTCAATCCCTGCTACGCGCCTGCTCTCTCCCAGGCGCTGATCGCCGTCTTCCGACTCTTCCGTAATATAATACTCTACTTCATCATTTCGAAACAGCATAAATTCCCATGTAAAAATTCCATCGTATATATTCGGCATGTTTACCGTCGTAAAATTCTCCTGCTGCTTTGGCATTCGATAATGAATCTGTATCCGGCTGTCCGGCCTTGCGTGATATTCCACTAAAATCCGGTTATGGAGCTGATATCTGCTGCACAGGCTCTCCGGCAGCTGCTTGAAAAAAGCAAAATTCATATTTCTGGATATAAATTCATTCAACAGCTCATCCGCTATTTTCATCTGAAAACGATCCAGATAGCCGGATTGGGCAAAATGCTTTAACAATCCCAGACGGCAGGCTGCCCCGCGCAGCTTTCCATCCTTCTGCAGCTGGCACGCCTCGACAAACAGGCTTTCCGGCAGCACCATATCATTCACCACATATTCATGCATACAATAAGACCGATAAGCCTGAAGGACAAATTCACGCCCACTGTGCATCCTATAGCCCTGATAGACTTCCTGAATCTCACCCACGTATTCCGTACTGTAAAGCGTCTGTACCAACAGGCGCTCTTCTAAGTCTGCCACATCCACAATCTCACACATCTGCGCTGCCTTATAGATACTCATCATCCTTTTTGACGGGCCCTCATAATACTTTGCCAGATAAGATGTTACCGATGAATTCTGCCCGCCTGATAAAAGAACCGACATACATACCTCAAGCAGAAACGAATCCTCTCCTACATCTCTGGTGCGTATCATATAGGAAGCCAGCTGAGCTAAGTCCTGTTTGTTTACTCCGTCATAGCCGTAGCTGTGCACCAGCTCATAAGCCTTCTCATGATACCCGTGCTCAATCATCAGCTCGATGAGCACATTCCTGTTTTCCCTGCTCATGCCCGCGAAATCGATCTGCGTAAAATATTCTTCCAGATGCTCTTCCTGCTGATTCATCAGACAGTATCGCACCAGCCCCGGCCCGATCTGATTTTTAAACTTTGTACTGATCTGCGGCGCGTCCATCAAAATACGCAGATACTCCACATCCGACTTTTCCGGCACGCTAAGGTCAGTCTTACCGTCCATATGGTGCATCAAATACTGAAGCTTTTCCGGTGCGAACTTCAGACATTTCCGAATGTAGTGGGACGGCTTCATCAGCTTTTCTAGCTGACACAGATCCGGTGACACAAATCTCTGCCCTCTGTTATTTTCCAGTACAATCGCGTAATCCGTGGAAAACAGCTGAAAATACGCCTTTCCCCCCGTAAACGGCACCCTCTGCTCCTCTTTCATATGCTTTTGGACAACGACCACATAGGCAGCCATGCGATTGGAACAGTCATATTTATGTGTATACAGAATGTCCGCCAGAGGCGCCGCCAGCTCCTGCGTAAGGACTTTATCCAGCACTTCGTCATAAATGACCGCCAGATTATCATCCATATTTCCTTTCAAAATCTCATCGATCGCGAACTGCTTCATCGTCTCTATATATTTTCCGTATATCACAGGCTGTTCTTTTTTATGAAGGATAATATTGACATAGAGAGCTGCCTTATACTGATACGCCAGCTGGTTATTATACTGGAAGTACATCTGTATCACCTTCGGAAGCGGCCCTATGCTGTGTAGATCCATCGTCAGCAGAAACGCCTCATATAATCCGGTAATCTTTTGATTTTCCTCAACCCCTCTTGCATACCAGCGGTGATACTTCGTCTGAAAACACTGTCCTTTAATTAAATACGCACAGACGCCAGCCAGCATATCCTCATCTGGATACTGCTCGTAGCACCGGAATAATATACGGCAGACTGTCGGATGAAACTGACGCATATTATTGGCAAGACGCATCATCTGATCAGACAGCTCTCTGCCCAGCACGCCGTGTCTGGATGCCCAGTTCATCAGCTGGATTTCAAATTTTTCCATTTTCGTCAGCAGATAAGGCTGCTGTAAATATACCCAGAATGCCTCCACATACCACAGCGGCGTATACTGCCCCTGAAGCACCCTCTGCTCGATCGCGCGAAGCTTAACCTGCGGCTGCGTACGCAGTACGCCGTTTAAGCGCAGTGTCAAAAAAAACATCATAGGATGTCCGCCGTATCGCTTTGCAATCGTCTCGATCTCCGTCAAAAGTCTCTCGATAACTACCGGTTCTTTTTCATTCTGCAGACACAAATAATTATAAAATGCCCACTGCGGCCTCTTTTTGTCCTTATACTTCTGCCTAAAATCGGTCATAATCCATTCTGCGTCCTGCTTCTGCTTATTCTTAATGAGTACATATGCCTTAAACAGCATATGCCATTCATCATCCGATTTTAAATCCTCGATCTGCTTAATCAAAGAAAGCGTCTTTTTCGTCCACTCACCTGTTACGATTTTTTTCAGGCGATAATCAATATAACACTGTGTCAACTGAAAGACAATACTCTGCAGCTTCTGGCATTTACGCTCTTTGGGCACTTTAATACTGTCTGCCGATGCCCATACCCGAAGTTCCTCTCTCTGGATGTCATTTTCAAAAAAGATGCTGCCATAATTATTTCCGGCGTGCATTTTCGCCGTATCGATATAAAATGTAAATACAAATCCGCTTCCCATAAAATCCCGGTCTGTCAGATACTGCTTCTGAGGTACTAAAAACGCATCCGTTGCCCAGATTCTGACCTCTAAAAATCCCCAGCCGTCTTTTTGGACAGCAATCTGCTCTTCCACCGGCTTTGTGACTTTAAAATACTCTTCGCTGTGCTTTTCAATAGAAAAACGCACCCTCTCTTTTCTGCCGATGCCGATTAGGAACTCTTCCATCGTCTGCTCTGTAATCGACGGACTGGAAAGCGCCTCATATAATAAGGAAGCTTTTAGATCCTTTGGTGTCAGTATATTTCGAAATGCAGGAGAATGAAAGATATGGTAAGCTTCTTTCCAGTCATTTTTGGCAAGCTTCGCGAAATCCCGCAGATTTTTAATTTTTCCGGTAGAAGCCTCAGCATACAGCCTCGTCACAGCCACTGCATAGGAGAGCTGATATTCTCCCCCATTGCATATGATATACAGATCACCTACAGATACATCACCTTCTGACATGCCGTCTGCGTGAAACTGTACATGAATCTCTGCCTCCAGCCCTTCAAACTGAGGAGTCAGGCACTCCATCCTTGCACTCGAAGAATAGATAATGCTCCTCATCATAATACCATTTTCACTTTTAATTCGGAAGCTGTCCGATACGCTCTGTCCTTCTACGACTTCCAATTCCAGTTTTTCCTTAGAGAAGGTAATCTGCGGCTGGTCATAAGGAATTTTCCCTTCCGCTAGTTCTTCGATTCTCTTTCGCACAATGCCACCTGCTTTTCTCTTGCATTTTTCTTACAAATCGTTATAATGTACAAAAGGCGATATTTTTGTAACAGTTTTAACCTATCTTATGAATTATAAACTATTTGAGTTGGCTTCGCAATATCTTGAGCACAACTTTAAGGAGGCAGAATATGATACAGCATAAAGACCATTTTCATGGCAGCGATCTGGAAAAAATTGAACAGTATTATGGGATAAAAAAAGAAGAAATTACCAGCTTTTCGGCAAATGTCAATCCTCTGGGCATCTCACCTGCACTGCGCCGGACACTTTCTGAAAAAATTGACGTGATTACTACATATCCAGACAGGGATTATGTCACGCTGCGCAGATGCATTGCAGAATACGCTGGGACGGATTACGAAAATATCATTGTCGGCAACGGCTCTACTGAGCTGATTTCCCTGTTCATTCAGATTGAACATCCAGGCAAAGCCATCGTCATCGGCCCCACTTATTCTGAATACGAGCGCGAAATATCCCTCGGCGGCGGCACGACGCTCTACTATCCGCTCAAAGAATCGGATGGATTCCTGCTGAACACGGCAGACTTTATTTCCTGCCTGAAAGACGACATTGATCTGCTCGTACTGTGCAACCCGAATAACCCGACTTCCACCTGCATTACCAATAAATCCATGCGCGTGATTTTAGATGCCTGCAAACAGCACGGGATTTATGTCATGATTGATGAGACGTATGTAGAATTTGCAGATCAGATGAACCAGATTACCTCAGTGCCTCTTACAAACTATTATAACAATCTAATCATCCTGCGTGGCACATCAAAATTTTTTGCCGCTCCGGGACTCCGTCTCGGATATGCCATCACCGGCAACAGAGATTTGATTAAAACGATCAATACCAGGAAAAACCCTTGGACGATTAATTCACTGGCTGCCATCGCAGGCGAGATTATGTTTCAAGACGAGGAATATATCCGTGCGACAAAAGCGCTGATTTCTTCTGAACGAAAAAGAATGTATGAACTGTTTGAAAAAAGAGAAGATTTACGTGTATACCAGCCGACCGCAAACTTCATGCTGGTAAAAATCCTAAGAAATGAACTCACGTCTCAGGATTTGTTTGACCGGGCTATCCGGCGGGGGATGATGATTCGAGACTGCTCTACGTTTCCGTTTCTGGATGATAAATATATACGGTTCTGCTTTATGGAGCCGGAGAAAAATGATGAGCTGGCGGCCTGCATCATAGAAGCATAATTTGATCTGCTCAAAAGATAAAAGACCTGGCTGAAAATACAAATGATTTCCGTGTGAAATACTACAAGATCACGGGAATCATTACATTAGTCAAAACGCTCTTTTCCTTTGTATACACTATCAAAATCAACAAGCCGAAAGTAATGCAATATACTCTTCATTATTTCGATCACTCCATCAAATGACTTCTGCTTCATAATTTAGAAAAGCATCTTCCACTTCCTCTGCAATATTATCTAAATCGTTAAGCTATGCATGGTGGCACTGTCATCTGTAAAAAAATATCATTCCCCTCTTGTTTTACATATATTTGCAAATAATCATTCGCATTATCAAGATATGGTGTTGTAATCTCATAAAACTCCCCTATTTTATCAAAATAGATTTCACTTTTCAACCATGATGTATAGTCGTCCACTAAATTTTGAATATTCAAACTATCCCCTCCTAAACTTCTAACTCTGCCTGAAAATAAACAGCCGGACATTCTGAATCCCATGTACCGGGCTAGGTCTGCGGAACACACCATACCTATTTTCTTTTGTAAAACAAGGACTGCTTCCAAATAATCCTCGCCTGACGCATGAATCTTCATTTTCAATCACCTTCAAAAGCAAAGAACTTTTGCAGCCGTTCCCGGCTTATCCGGTTCCATCCATCACTCCATAACACTTTTCCTTTTTCGATAAAAACAAAGCAGTTGCAGCACTCCGCAATCAGTTCAGGATCGTGTGTCACAATAAATAACGTCTTTCCTAGTGAACTTAATTTCCGCAGGTTTTCTGCCACTTCTTTCATGTGGCGGTAATCCAGCCCGCTTGTTGGCTCATCAAAAACAATAATCTGTTTTCCGGACGCAACTGCACTGGCAATAGCCACCCTTTGCTTTTGTCCACCAGAAGAATTTTTGTAGGCAACTTCAAAATCCCGGATATACAGCTGCTTTGTCGTACCGACCGCACCCTTCATCCTGCTGAAATCTTCTGACTGTAAAGCCCTAAGCTCAAGCGATTGTAATTCGTCCGTGGTAATGCAAAAAGCTCTGGTTCAGCAGAGCTCTGATTTTTAACGCACTTACCGTCTTTTCCATACGGGAGTTGATTTCTTCCGCATCAATCCCCAGATTTTCACATCCAGATGATTTCGCTTGTAGTGTCAACCGTAAAAAACTGTGTACCAGGATTCTGAAAAAACTGAAGTGGTATACTAAAACTGGACACGGAGGGGGGATTTTGGACAGGATACATGCTAAGATTTAACACTGTCTATATAGTGCATAAACATTGTTCCACCATTAAATGAACAGGAGCTTCCTGTATAATTCAAATATAGGGAATTTCAAGAAAGAAGGTTGAGAAAAAAATACCTCAGAGTAAAATAAGATTACTGACTTTGGCGGTTAGTAAAAATCTTATTAAACAGAGAGGTATCTAAAATGAATTGTAACACACAGAACGCAAAAATTGCATCCATAACTGAAAAAACTTTGATTATCGGAATCGATGTGGGAAGTGAAACCCATTATGCCAGGGCATTTGACTGGAGGAATTATGAGTATAGCAAAAAGCCGCTGGAGTTCAGCAATACGGAAGCAGGATTCCTGACATTGAAAGCATGGATGGAAGGTATCGCAGAAAAGCATGGCAAAACTGCTGTGATTCCCGGAATGGAGCCGACCGGACATTACTGGTTTGCACTGGGGAAATTCCTGCAGGACAGCGGAATGAAGCCGGTTCATGTGAATCCCCGTCACGTTAAGAAATCGAAGGAACTGGATGACAGCAATCCGAACAAGAATGACCGGAAAGATCCAAAAACAATTGCGGCATTAGTCAGCGAGGGGCGTTTTTCGTATCCCTATATGCCGGCGGGTATTTACGCAGAGATCAGAAGCCTTTCTAACCTGCGCTTCCAGACACAGGAAGAGCTCACAAGGATCAAGAACCGGATTGCAAGGTGGTTTTCTATCCGCTTTCCAGAATATAAAGATGTATACAGAGATTTGAAAGCAGTCAGCGGCAGAATGGTATTGAAGGCAGCTCCGCTGCCGGAGGATATCGTAAAGCTCGGGGCGGAAGGTGTGAACCAGATCTGGAGAAATGCGAAGCTGAGAGGCGCTGGGATGAAGAGGGCAAAGACCCTGGCATCAGCCGCAGAGCATAGCATTGGGAGTAAGGAAGCGCCGGAAGCAGCGAGGATTGAATTAAAAAATCTGCTGAATGACATGGATATATATGCGTCAAGACAGGAGGAGCTGCTCCTTAGTATAGAAGAAAAACTAAAGGAGATTCCATATATTGATAAGCTGACGGCAGTCAAAGGGATCGGCCTGATTACAGTCAGCGGTTTTATTGCAGAAGCTGGAGACATTGGACGTTTTAATAATCCTAAACAACTGCAGAAGCCGGCTGGATACGCGATCGCGGCGAACGAATCCGGTAAACATAACGGAGAAAGCAGGATCAGCTGCCGGGGACGGAAGCGTCTGAGGTATGTGCTGTATGAAGCGGCGATATCGCTGATTGGAAAGAATGCGGAGTTCCGGGAAATACATGAGTATTATCGGAGCCGGAAGGAAAATCCGCTGAAAAAGATGCAGTCAGTGGTTGCTGCAGCCTGCAAGGTTATAAGGGCATTCTACGTAATCCTTACAAAAGGTGCAGATTATGATGCAGAGAAACTGATGGGAGACATCAAGAGGCCGCAGATGCAGGCAGCATAACAAGCAGGGAGAAAACATGTAATACCCCTGTCACAGTTGAATTGAGCCTTTAGAAAACAGGTCTGAGAGCTGAATTCAGCTGTGTCAGGAAAGCTGAAATGTATGAGAAACGGGCCGGGAAAACGTCCGCCACAAGGTGCTGGTTTGTGGAACATACAGAAGAGGTCAGTAAGACTTAAGAAAAAGAATGAGCCAGCAGTCGGCAGGAATGATCACCATAGGGCATGACCCTGACAAGGAGCTAAGCTGACACCCTGGTTATGGACAGGCGGGACGAAGGAAGTTAGGAC
>CANDMV010000193.1 GCA_947385875.1 uncultured Eubacterium sp.
TTCAAGGATTTGTAGTATCGAGCATTTTTATATGCTCATGAATAATTCAGGATAAAGTATGTTTTTCAGTTGTATTTTATGTCGCCTGTTATGCTTTTTGCTATTTATATGCACGGACAGCTGGATATTATTCCAACGGTACTGCTGCTGATCGCAGTCTATTATTTAATGAAAAATGAAAATAAGAGGGACCTGCTTTTGTTTTCCGTATTCTTAGCTTTGTCAATAGGAACAAAATTTCATATACTGGCAGCTGTTCCGATACTTTTTCTGTATTTATATAAAAAACGAGGACTGACTGCAGCCGGCCTGTGCGGCTGTATTACGCTTACGACAGTATTGGTGATGGCTGCACCGCTTTTACACAGTGAGGGATTTTGGAATTATGTAATCATGAACAAAGAGCAGCTGATGATGACAAGAGTCTTCATTGATTATGAATCAACAAAGCTGATAATACCAATGGTGGTAATTGTTATTCTTTATCTGAAAGTATTTCAGTTAAACAATATGAATAAAAACCTCCTGCTGTGTATTATGAATGTACTATTTTCTGTATTTCTTGTATGTGTGCCGCCTATGCCGGCGTGGTTTGTCTGGATCGTGCCATATATGGCAATTTATTTTATCTTGAATAATGAAAATAAATACAAGCTGTTATCCGTATATTTTCTTTTTCAGATGATTTATCTGATTTATTTTATATTCTGTCATCAGACAGAATTTGTGGATCTTTATTTTTTAAATATCAGTCTTCAGGAATGGAAAGTGGACAGTGCAAGCATCAAAAATGTGATATTCACAATCATGGCCGGATGTCTGCTGATGATTGTGTCTGAAGTGTATCGATCTGGCGTGACGAGCAATTCTTTATATAAGAGAATGAATCTTCCTTTTACGATTGGAATTGCAGGCGACAGCGGAACTGGAAAAAGCGAACTGTTGATGAAAATAGAACATCTGCTGGGAGGATCTAAAAAAATCCTATATCTGGAGGGAGATGGGGATCATCGATGGAAAAGAGGCGATATGAACTGGGAAAAGTATACGCATTTGGATCCAAAAGCAAATTATTTGTATCGACAGGCAGAGGATATTCGTACTCTGCGGGCAGGAAGCTCGGTTAGAAGGGCAGATTATGACCATGATACTGGGACATTTACCAGAAGAAGAAGGGTTTCACCGAAACCGTATATTATTTTATGCGGCCTGCATTCCCTATATCTACCTCAGACAAGAAAGGCTCTGGATTTGAAAATCTATATGGATACAGATGAAACGTTACGAAGGCTGTGGAAGATTCAGCGGGATACCGGAAAACGAGGATACAGCAGTGAGGAGATCATCAGACAGATTGAAAAGAGGATTCCTGACGCAATGCAGTATATCTATCCGCAGAAAGAGTTTGCAGATCTGCAGATTACATATTTTGACAGCACATTGAAGGACTGTTTTGATGCTGGGCATGAAGTTGTGCTGAGTTTGAAACTGTCAATCAGTATATCGATTGACATAGAGGAAATACTGATGAATCTGGAGCAGTATGCGATCATAATCCGTCAGAATCATTGTAAGGATTTAAAGCATCAGGAAATCATTTTCGATGGCAGGGATTTTACAAAACAAAAGATCGATTATCAGCAGATTGCGCATGATACGATTCCGCAGTTTGACGAGCTGTTTGTAGACAGAATTGTGTGGGAAGATGGAATAGAGGGAATTCTGCAGCTGTTTATACTGGCTATTATAAGTGTGAAGATGAGAGGGGAAGGATAATGATGATAAAGGCTGTCATGTTTGATCTGGATGATACTGTTTATGATTATCAGTCCTGTGATGCAGCCGCTGTAAAAAAATTAAGGCAGCATAGTATAGATAATTTTTCTCTCTGTGCAGAAGAGTTTGATTATTTCTATGAAAAAGCAAAAGGAATTGTAAAAGGCCGTCTCTACAACACAGGAGCTTCCCATAACCGTCTGCTGTATTTTCAGACATTCCTTGAGCTTATTTCACAAAAACCTGCGGTACATGCGTTGGAATTATATGATGTATATTGGAATAAGATGTTGGAAGATATGGAGCTGTATGATTATGTGCTTCCGCTGTTTGGAAAATTGTCACAACAAGAAATACGGATTGCGGTGCTGACCGATCTGACCGCGCATATCCAGCATCGAAAGATAAAAAGGCTTGGTATTGCAGAGTATATTGATGTGCTTGTGACGAGTGAAGAAGCCGGAAAAGAGAAACCGGACAAAAAAATGTTTACATTGGCTATGGAAAAGCTGAATCTTTTTCCAGAGCAGATAATTATGATTGGAGACAGTTTTCAAAAAGATGTGAAAGGCGCTGAAGCAGTGGGAATACATAGTATTCTATATAACCAGAAAAATGCGGGCAGTATACTGTGCAGGTGTATGGAGTTGATAAGGGATGAAGCTGAAAGAATATAAAGTTCAGGTAAAAGAGATCCTGAGATTTTTTGTCGGAGGCGGGAGCGCGGTTGTTACAGATTATGCCGTATATAGGATTTTATTATCAGCTGGATGGGATCTGTCGGTTTCTAAGGCGTTTTCTTATATATGCGGCGCATTTATTGGGTTTTTAATTAATAAAAGATGGACGTTCGAAAGTAAAGAGTTTTCAGGGCTCGAAATATTAAAATATGTTATTTTATATGTTTTTTCAGCAGGCGTTCATGTATGGGTGAATAAAACTGTGCTTGTGTGGCTGCCAATAAAGAATATAGGTTATTTGTGTGCGACAGGATTCAGTACGGTTATTAATTTTTTAGGGCAGAAGTTTTTTGTTTTTACAAAAAAATAGCATGAATAATCTGCAGATCTTTGGGACTCAGTCAAATATGTAGGGAGGAGAAAATGAAATTATCAATTATTGTGCCGTGCTACAATGAAGTCAAAAACATACCGCTTATATTGGAAAGGTTCGGGGAGAGCATCCATCGAAATGACGTGGAAGTGATTCTGGTTGATAACGGTTCTACAGATTCTACTGCGGCAGAATTGAAACAGCTTCTTCCAGAATATAAGTTTGCAAGATCTGTTACTGTGCCGGTAAATCAGGGATATGGATATGGGATTATGCAGGGGCTTAAGGCAGCAGAGGGTGAATTTATTGGATGGACACATGCAGATATGCAGACGGATCCAAGGGATGTTTTAAGAGCATTGGCTATTATAGAAAAAAAGGAAAGAAAAAAAAGAAAAGAAAAAATATATGTAAAAGGGAGCCGGAAAGGAAGAAGTATTTCTGATCGAATTTTTACAAATGGGATGAGTCTGTTTGAATATATTCTATTAAAGGCTCAGCTTTATGATATTAATGCACAGCCGAATATCTTTCATAAGAAGTTTTTTGAAAAGTGGAAAAATCCGCCTCATGATTTTTCACTTGATTTATATGCTTTTTATATGGCACGCAGATTAGGATTAGAAGTTATTCGTTTTCCAGTGCTTTTTCCTGAAAGGATACATGGGGTATCGAAATGGAATACTGGCCTGAGGTCAAAGTGGAAGTTTATCAAAAGAACAGTCGGATACAGTATAAATTTAAAAAGAAGCGGCATACGATAACAATTATCAGAGTTATCAGGCTTGGGAGGGCGAATAGGTATGGAGTACATTGCACATAGGATCAATACGATAGAAGAATTAAAAAAGCTTCCTGCAGCATATGGCGCAGAAGTGGATTTAAGGGATGATTTTGAACACAAAATTTATCTGTCGCATGATCCATACGAAAGAGGCGAATCCTTTGAGGAATATTTAAAAGCATATCGTCATGGAACTATGATTTTAAATATTAAAAGTGAACGGATAGAACCTCAGGTATTAGATCTGCTAAAAAAATATGGGATTACAAAATATTTCTTTTTAGATTCTTCATTTCCGATGATACATTTACTGAGCAGCCGGGGAGAAAAAAATATTGCCCTTAGAATATCAGAATATGAAGGATTGGATACTGTCAGAAATATGCGGGGCAGGGTGAAATGGGTCTGGGTAGATTGTTTTCATAAAATACCGGTTACTAAAAGAGAAATGGATGAACTAAAATCTATGGGATATTCACTGTGTTTTGTTTCACCGGAACTGCAGGGCAGGAGCGGAGAGGTAAAAAAGTATAAAGATTTTTTGAAGGAAAATGATATGCATTTTGATGCGGTCTGTACAAAAGCATATAATATAGGAGTCTGGGCGGGTACTTCATCCAGACATAATTAGTGTTTTGTGGTTCGTTGGTGTATGACTTGAGGGAGAAAAATGCGCTTTGAATTAAAGAAAAGATTAATACCAAGGTATTTTTTAACAGCGGTTCTTGTTTGTTTTACTATGATAATATTTGTGCAGAATTTTGTTTACAGCTCTGATTTTGCAACGTTATCATTAAGGTGCATGGATGACGTAGCTTTTCACGAAAGCCTATATAATTATCACAGCCGTTTGGGAACGAAGCAGCTTTTGTTTATGAATGATTATGGATATGGCTGGATTTATTGGTTTCCCATATATATCGTTACTTATATAGGACATTTACTGTTTGAAGCTGCTGGTGTGAGCTGGCTTTTGATTATTCTTCCGAGGATGTATTCGCTGTTTTTCTGCGTGATGTGCAGTGTTTTATGCTATAAGATCATATGTATCTATACAGAAAATGAATGGATAAGGTCTGCGGTGGTATTATTGATGCCGCTGTTTCCTGCGGGCGGTTATTTTGCAGGTCGTTTCAGCACCGTGCCGCAGACCGCTTTTTTCTCCATGTTAGCAGTGTATCTGGTGGTGAAAAATGAAGATCTGGACAGAAAAAAGCTGAGAGGTGCGTTATCAGCATTTGCTTTTGCTATGGCAACAAAGACATCGGCAATAGTGACGGCGCCATTGCTTATATTATTAGTTCTTGCAAGATATGGCTGGCGGTTTCGGTGGAAAGATATCAAGGTATGGATACAAGAAGCTCTGTTAGCAGTTATTGTGATGCTGGCTGCTATGAGTCCGATCATTCTTCTTGCGCCATTAGACATCCAGGCAGCAAAGGATTCCTGGCATATTTTACTGGGCTATTGGACAAAAAATCAGGGAATGGCAGATATGATGACAAATCTCACACAAAGCACTACTTTTACAATGACGGGGAAGATGGCGATGCTTTTGTGTGCCGGGCTTATTTTGCTTATAGTTAGAGGAATATGGAAGCTTAAGCAGGATAGATCTTCGGTTATTTACTGGGATCAGGTACTCATTCCAATAGGATACTGCATAGGGACAGCTTATTTATCCCTTAGTATTACAAGCGGTCCGACATATGTTTATATGTATGCAACATCCATCTCTTTCATTCTGCCTTTTGGCCTGCTGATATTTGAAGAACTAGGCAATTTTAGATGGAAGATAGGGAAAAATTTGGTATCGGTTATAGCCGTAGTATTCTGCTTCTGGCAGCTAGGCACGATAAACAGCATTATTAAGGTCAAAGGAGCCAATAATGTGATGCGCTACTTTCAACAGGGTGCAGAATCAAAAAAAGAAGCTGAAAGTATAAGGAAGATGGAGCAGGCAGTAGAACAGCTGGGGATGCAGGAAGTAAATTACTTTGCAGACCATACGGGAGCATATTCTTTTTATAATCGTTTTGAACATGATGATATGGGGTATTCCTTCGTTCTCTGGGATGATTTGGGAAAGAACGAAGATGCTGGAGTTAATTTAATTGTATTGGCGAAAAACAGCATTGGATTTTACGGAGACAAGGAATTTCAAGATACGGTCAGCAGAGCAGATGCCGTAAAACAAGAAGAGATGAAAGCTGATCGGGAAGCAAGAAATATGCTGGTTAAGGAAGGAATCTATTCTGGATATGCGTGGCAGCTGGTTTATGAGGATGAATTTGCGTATATTTTTCAGAAAGAAAATGAATAGATGGAAGAAAACGGGATGAAAAAAGTCTGTTATGGGAGGAGGTGAGCATTATGGAACTGTACAAGCTAATTAGGGGAATAGACAAGATTATAATTGCATGTTGGATCGGTTTACTATTGTGTGCTGTTCTTCAGTGTTTTGTGTTTTCGAAAGATGCTGATCTGGTAGGACTGCGACATTATGATGATCTGGCATTTCATCTGGAGCTGAACCGATGTTATTCAGATTTTTCGTTGGAGACACTTATTAAAATAAATGGATATGGATATGGCTGGATTTACTGGCTGCTAGTTATGGTATATTGTCTGCCGGGTTGGTTATTGTGCAGAAATAACGGCATCAGCTGGCTGTTGATGGTTACGCCGCGTTTGGTCTCTGTTGCGTTAACAGCAGCAGCTGCAATCGTTTTTTATAAACTGATTTCTTTATATACAAAAGATACATATGTAAAAGCAGCTGCACTGTTTTTAATGCCTTTATTTCCGACATTAAATTTTTACAGCTCCTTATTTAGCTGCAATCCGCATGTTGCCTTTTTTGGAATACTGGCTGTATATTTGATAGCAAAAAACAGGGAAGTATCAGATTCGGATCTTAGATGGTCATTATTATGTCTTGCCGTGGCTGGAGGGATCAAGATCACAGCGGTTTTGATACTGCCAATATGGGGGCTGCTTTTGTTAAACAGATACGAATGGCGTTTTTCTGTCAATGATGTAAAGAAATTAAGTTTGAATGGCCTGGTGTTTTTTGCTTTATGCGTGTTCTTCATCTCTCCGCAGTTTTATATTGGAATATTTAAAAAAGAATATTTGAACAATATATTAACGACTTTAAGTTGGGCTACATCCTTTGGAAGTGAGGGTGATTCGAGTTTTCTAGTGAATATTAAAAATGGTGTTATGAAAAGCACATATTTTATTCCAGTATATTTTGTGTTGTTTGTTTTATTTATACTTTTGATCTGTCGAGGAAGCGTAGAAAATGTGGACAGTAAAGAAAAAAGAACATTTTCAGGCATATTAAAGAATGATTTTTTCTGCTATTTATTGGGATATGCTGTAGCAGTCGTATTGCTATGTTTGAAAATTCAGCATGGCACGTTATTTATTACATATTATTATACAGCAATCTGCTTTGTTTTGCCATTAGGGCTTGTATATTTAGAAAAGATAAAAGGAAAAAAGATCATATTAGTTAGTTTATTATTGGCGCAGTGCTTATTCATAGGAGTAAAGGTCAGCAGTTATGCCAGTGATAGTTTCTTTGCGTATTATGATCGCTATCATGACCTAAAAGAATCCGGCAGTATGAATGAAATATTATATTTAAGAGACAAAATATTCGATGGATTGGAAGAGAAAAATGAAGAGATTAAAGTGGCATTCGATGGGGCGTCACCGCATTTTGTAAATCCAGTCAAACATCAAAATGCTCAGATCTATACAATATGGCAGGATTTTGCTCAGCAAAGTAAAACAATAGAACCGGATGCGATCGTTATGGTAAAAGACTGGCTGTCTGAACAATATAGGTCAGATCATTATGAGGATTATATGGCTCGTATGGAATTTGTACATACTGGCAGATTTCACAATAGCTATTATGTGCAGGCTGCTAATACAGAGAATTATTTATTATTTTTGAAGGAGGATCATCTGGTGGAAAAGAAAAAATGGAAAATCTTCTTGGGGGGGGGGGTATTGCATGTGTAGTTATATATTTGATGATGTTAGGAATATATACTAGGACAGCAAAAGAACCTATTATTTTTTTCGCATCGATATTCATAGCTTTGATAACTGTAGCTGCTGTGTGTTTTCAGTTACAAAGGATATCACAGTTTGTATTTGATCGATTTACGCTGTCGATGATTGCAGCGGTATATTTTATTGTCTGTATAATGGGGTTAAAACCCTCGCCTTTAGGCGAAACCTTTAGG
>CANDMV010000194.1 GCA_947385875.1 uncultured Eubacterium sp.
AACTATAAATTCCTTGATTTTTTAAGGAAAATCACTTGACAATATAGGGAGGAAACTGAAAAATGAAAATGAGAAGCAGGATTGTAACATTAGCTTTCTTTCTTGCGCTGTGCAGTGCATCAGCCTGTGGCAGGAATAAAAATTCACCGACAGAAACGCGTGAGAAAGCCAGCGCTGAAAAAACAGTAAAGGAACCCGGCGCGGAAGAAACGGCAAAAGAATCCGGCATTGCAGAAGCGGAAGAAACGGCAAAAGAATCCGGCATTGCAGAATTGACAGGCACGCCATCAGATTATTCAAAACACGAGAACTGGATGAGGATACCCGATATTACGCATGAAGTGGATACATTTTATATTTATCCCACCTGCTATCTTGATGATTCAAAAAATGCCAAGCCCATCTGCGACATTGATAATCCAAAAGTTCAGGCCAGAGCCAAGGATCTTTACGAAAACCAGGGGACGGTGTATGAAGATTCCACCAATGTATTTGCACCCTATTACCGGCAGAGCAACATTTATCAGGTTTCCAATATGGAATATGAGGAACTGGAAGATTACCAGCGAAAGGAGCAGCGTACAGATATTTATGCAGCGCTGGATTATTATTTTGAGCATTATAATGAAGGCCGGCCCTTTATCATCGCAGGCCATTCTCAAGGATCCATTATGACAAAAATCGTTCTTGGAGAGTATATGCAAGCCCATCCGGAATATTACGAACGGATGGTTGCGGCATACCCCATCGGATATTCCATTACCAAAGATTTTCTGGAAGCCCATCCATATCTGAAATTTGCAGAAGGAGCAGATGACACAGGGGTGATTGTGTCATGGAATACAGAAGGAAAAGGGAACAAGGGGCAGAAGAACCTAGTCGTAGAACCCAATGCTATCAGTATTAACCCTATAAACTGGAAGCGGGATGATACCTATGCTGGGTTCGAGGAGAATCTTGGCAGCCGCATTTGGAATGAGGAAACAAGTGAATATGAGGTGCTCAAAGGAATTGCAGACGCACAGGTGGATACAGAACGTGGCGTTGTGATCTGCACGGCAGAAGATCCAGAGTATGCCCCTGCGGAACTGTTCGGACCAGAAAGTCTGCATGGCCACGATTATGATTTCTATTATGAGAATCTGAAAGAAAATGTGAAAACCAGAGTGGAGGCTTATTTGAAACAGAATCAGCCAGAAAACTAACAGAATTCAAAGCTGCTGGGTTTGTCCAGTAAAATGTGTAATTTTTTTTAATGTTTCTTACTGACAGTTTTCAAAGCTGCCGGTTTTATATGGCAGAATCAATACTGCTCATACTTGAGAATGCGTGCCTGCATCCAGTAATGTTTCCCGTCCGATTCACCAATCCACACCCCCCCCAGCACATCCTTTACGCCGTCCACATCATAGCCTAGAGCGTATTTGAAAAATGCTTTCCGTGAGATGTGCTTCACACTTTGCGGAGAATTTATCCCAAATTTATGAGGCGCAGCGGGCTACGTTGATTAAATTGGGGATGAATTCTCCGCAAAGTGGGGAGTGCAGATCGCGGGAATGATTTTTCAAACACGCTCTAGGACAACATAGACTGCACCGTTGTTTGTATCCATCTCTTTTCGGACAATAACATAAATACAGTAAACAAAGAGGAATGTGTAGCATTTTTTCATCAGACAGTCGCCCGCATGGTGAGCAGAATATGGGCGTGGGGATTCCCGTCCCCCTTGTCGTGAATGGCAAAGTCGGCAATCATGCCTTTGGAAACAAAAAACTCCCGGCAGTAGTCACGGATAAGGTCTGCGTACTGTTCCAGCAGAATTTCCCTTGGGATGGCAAGCATAAACCTCCGGGCAAGCTGGGAGTTCCATTGTTTTTCCTGCGCTTCGGTTATGGTAGAGTACAGAGATGAGAAAGCTGTAGAAATAGCGGTTGATTACCATCTGAGGGAATATGGTTTCATAACGCTTTTTGAGACAGATGTATTTAAGGTTCCCGCAGAGCAGTTAGTAGTTTTTCTAAAACAGTACAGTCCATGTTCCTATGATCTGGATGACGAACAGCTCAGTACAAACTACGAATCTCATGATATAGGCATCCGCTTGTGGAGAGAAGAGCCTTTTCATCTAAAGCTGCTTTCAGATGAGGAGTATATGAAGGATATGGCATTGGTAATTGACGAAATGTTTCATTATTTATACTTTGAGATTATAGGTGTGCGCTGAGTATATAGAAAAATTTACTGATTTGGGGCTGTTGCGGATTGCAGAGAAGGCAGCGCCTGGATGCCAGCCGGACAGCAAAGCCATCCTCCCCAGCCCATATAGATAATTCTCCGTTTTCAGCTTCCCAAAAATCTCCTCTGCCTGCCCGGAAAGGAACATGGCATTGCAGTACATATTCCCTTTTGCGATATCAGCTTTCCGAAGCTCTCCGCCCAATCATACACATCCTGAAATATATGAGCATGAATCGCCTGCAGGTGGTGTCTGGTCAGGATGTGAAAAGTAACTTGCTCACACCTTGTCAATAAGATTTTCCATGAAAGTATTGACAGAAATGCCCCCATCATGTATATTTACAACAGTATCTGAAAGAAGCAGACGTAAGAGACAGAAGTCTCCAGCAAACCACCTTATGTGAAATTCTATAAAAGTCAGCTTAGCTGCTGCTTTTATTTTTATCATACGGTTATAAATTCCAGCTATTCCATCACCATAGAATCCCATTGAAATGTATGTACGAATACATACGGCTTTTCTGAAGAAAAGACTTGTCCGTATGTTTCATCTGCGCATTTTTCAATGGGATTTTATAATCTGTGATAAAAAACCTTTGAAGCTGATGGAGCTTACAAAAAAGATTAAAATATAAATTTGAAAGGAAAAATAAACCATGATGAAAAAAATCCTTACCATGATTTTCACAGCTCTGACAGCCCTAAGTCTTTCGGCCTGCCAAAACGCCTCGGATTCTGATACCCGCACAAATGCTTCCGGCATTTCAGACAGCACACAGGCATCTTTGCAGTCCGAAGCAGACAGCACACAATCAGATGACGGTGCAGCGTCATCTCCTTCAACACTCGTGTACGGCAGCGGAGACTATACAAGAATCAATCCCGCTATGGATGAGCATGGCGAAATCAACATCCTTATATTTAACGGGCTGACCGCTCACGACGGCAGCAATCAGGTCATTCCCTCCCTTGCCAGAGACTGGGATTTTGACTCTGATTCCAACACTTATACATTTCATCTGGAAGAAGGCGTAAAGTGGCACGATGGAGAAGATTTCAGTGCAGACGACGTAAAATTCACGATTGAAGCAGTCATGAATCCAGATTACGGCTCAGAAAACGCTCCAAATTTTGAAGATGTGCAAAAAATCACCGTCGTAGATGAGCATACAGTCACTTTTGAATTATCCGCTCCAAATATTGCTTTTTTAGATTATATGACAATGCCGATTCTGCCGAAACATTTGCTTGAGGGAGAAGACATGCAGACTTCTGATTTTTTCCGAAGCCCTGTCGGCACCGGGCCTTATAAGCTGGAACGCTGGGATGAGGGCCAGGCGATTACACTGGTAAAGAATGAAGATTATTTCAAAACTCCCGCTAAAATTAACACTATTATCTTTAAAATAGTAGCAGATGATAATGTCAAAGCGCTGCAGATGCAGTCCGGTGAACTGGATCTTGCCCTTCTGACTCCTAGAGATTCGGAAAATTTCAAAAGTAATGACGAGTATACCGTGTACCATATGCAGACTTCTGATTATCGCGGTATTCTATTTAATTTTCAGAATAATTATTGGAGCACACATAAAGACATCATACCAGCCATCTGTTATGCCATAGACCGCCAGTCCATTTTAGATACTGTCATCTTAGGCCGCGGGATTACAGCATACGGGCCGCTGCAGCGCAATATCTACAATAATGAAAATGTCGAACACTATGATTACAGCCCCACAAAAGCTGAACAAATCCTAAAAGAAGCAGGCTGTACAAAGAAAAGCGACGGCTTTTATTACCGCGACAATGAAAAAATAGGCTTTGTCATCAGTGTAGGAGCAGGTGATCAGGTACGGCTGGATATTTCCCAGGCCGCTGCACAGCAGCTAAGAGAGGTCGGTATCGACTGCAGTGTGGATGTGCCTGCACAGGTAGACTGGAGCGGACAGATGGCATACCTCATCGGCTGGGGAAGTCCTTTTGACGCAGACGACCATACATATAAAGTATTTGGCACAGGGAAAGGCGCTAACTATTCCGGCTACTCCAACCCGTTGGTGGATAAGTATCTGATCAAAGCCCGCGAATCCGCCGATCCAAAAGTCCGTGCCAAAGCTTATGATAAGTTTCAGGAAGAGCTCGCAAAAGACCCTGCATTTGCATTCATCTGCTATGTCGATGCAGATTATGTGGCTGACTCTGCACTAAAAGGCATTTCCGAAGATACTGTAATGGGACATCATGGCGTGGGTATTTTCTGGAATGTGACCGACTGGTCGTTAGATTAAAGAAAACAGATGATGCAGATAATTCATCTCAGATTTATGAGATGCTGTTTATTACGTCACATAAACTAGAAATAAATTTTCCGCCCTGTTTATACAGTACAGTAGTACCAGAAAGGTGGTTATTCATGGCTGAATTATTAGAAATAAAAAATCTATCTGTCAGTTTTGATACTGACCAAGGAGAGGTGCAGGCCGTGCGGGATGTATCTTTTTCCTTAAAATCCGGCGAAGTATTGGCAGTGGTAGGAGAATCAGGCAGCGGAAAAAGCGCTCTGTGCAAATGCATCATGAAGCTGCTGCCTGACAATGCACGAATCAAACAGGGCAGCATTGCTGTAAACGGCATTGACATTACAAATTACCGCGAACGTGATATGAGAAAGCTGCGCGGAAAGCTTTTTTCCATGGTATTCCAGGATCCTATGACCTCTCTGAATCCAACGCTCACAATCGGCAGGCAGATTGCTGAAGCAGTGCTGATTCATCGGCCGAAAATGTCTGATGCGGACGTATACAAACGCGTATTAGAACTGATGCATCTGGTCGGCATTCAAAGTCCTGGGAACCAGTACCGCTGCTATCCATACCATTTTTCCGGCGGTATGCGCCAAAGAAGCGTGCTGGCCATTGCGCTGGCATCTGATCCTCAGATCCTGTTTGCGGATGAGCCGACGACAGCGTTAGATGTAACAATTCAGGCTCAGATTCTGGACCTGATGCGCGAAATACAGCAAAAACTGCACACAGCCATGATTCTTGTATCTCATGATCTGGGCGTGGTAGCACGCATTGCCGACCGTGTTGCTGTCATGTATGCCGGAAAAATTGTGGAAATCGGCACTGCGGAGGAAATATTTTATGATCCCCGCCACCCTTATACATGGGGGCTTCTGCGGTCTCTTCCTGCTTACGCGAAAGACGATGAGCCGCTGTATACGATACCCGGAATGCCTCCCTCGTTGATCGGCCTGCCAGAAGGCGATGTATTTGCCCAGCGCAATCCATACGCTCTGGAAATAGACTTTCAGCAGGAACCGCCGATGTTTCAGGTTACAGATACGCATTATGCCGCTACATGGCTGTTAGATGAACGAGCGCCTAAGGTTTCCTGTCAGCCGGAACCAGTCCAATTTTAGCCAGACCATGATAGATTCCTTCCTCATCATTGTTATCCGTGATATTAGAAAACCTATGTTTTAATTCTTCCGGTGCGTTTCCCATTAGAAAAGGTACAGCCACAGTTTCTAACATTTCGGCATCATTATAATGGTCGCCAAAAGCAACTGTACTTTCTAAGGAAATATTCCATAGCCTGCATAATGTTTTTACCGCGCTGCTTTTCGTCACGCCATTCTCCATAATCTCCAGCAGTATGTTAGAAGATTTAACGATCGATAACGATGGGAATGCTGAGTTTAGCTTCTGTTCAATATCAAGAATACAGTCTGGATGACACATACAAAGAATCTTTCCAATATCAGCATTTTCAGGCAGCAGATCCGCCGTACCCTCTATCGCTTGTGCATGAACGATATTTTCTTCACGCACAATCCGCGGGTCATGCCTATCCTTTACAATCCATGTATCCAGAGAATAAATATTCCACGAACAATCGAATTGATTCTTTTATATAAAATTTATTACCTCTTTCGCCAGCTCCCTTGAAAAGCCTTTTGAATATAAAATCTCTCTGCTCTCATCTAAAATTAACGCTTCGCTGTAGCAGATAATCGGAGATTTAAAATGATATACCATTCCATATCCCATAATCATCACCTATTTCTTTCATTTTCCAAACACAAACAATAGAATCCTCAAGATCTGCGTGCAGCACTTTCGTTTTACGATTCCTTTCATTTTTCTTACACAATTTGCAGAATCTGCCAATCACCATAGTGTTTCTAAAAGCTTTCATCTATCAGCTTCGTCATTTCCCCTTCACAAAACACACTCAGTCTGTGCAGCGCTCTGGTGCATTCAATATACAAAAGCTTTTGATCATCCTCATCGCAGTAGTTTTTTGTATCCGCATCGCAAATTATCACCGCATCAAACTCTAATCCTTTTGCCATATAAGAAGGAATGATAAGATTTCCCTTGATATGCTCCATTTCGTCAGCTGTAATCAGGCGAATATCCATTCTTTCCTTCAGCTTTTCATACAGCTTTCTGCTTTTTTTCTCTGTCTTGCAGATCATGCAGATTGTCTCAAAGCCTTTTTCTCTGCACTCCTTTACTTCCTGGGTCACCCGTTCCAGATATTCCTGATGGTTTTTGAATGAACAGACAGTGACTGCATCACCATCACGGTTAAAACTCTGTATTTCCGGCTTGTGTTCAATAAACTGTAAGCCGAACTGCAGAATCTCATTCGTACAGCGAAAGCTTTTATCCAGTGAAATCAAAGAAGCCTGTTCCTTCTTCAGACACTGTCTGACCTGATCGTAAAATGAAATCGTCTCCTGCTTCGTCAATGTCTGATTTATATCCCCCAGCACAGTAAATTTCGCATTTGTAAAAAGCATACGGAAAATCTCATATTGGAGCGGATAATAATCCTGCGCCTCATCAATGATCACCTGCTTAATATTTCTATATTCATTGCTTCCGTACAGCATCAAATGCAGATACAATACCGCAACCGCATCATCAAACCCCAATTTGCCGAAGCTGAGGTCATTTAATGTGAATTCTCTGATTTCATGAAGCTTGGTTAAAAAATTGTGTATTTCATCTAAATCCCTGCTGAATCCATTTATCCCAGCTATTCCATCTTTTTCATCTTTTTCATCTTTTTCATCTTTTTCATCTTTTTCATCTTTTTCATCTTTTCCAGCTTCTTCATCATTCAATGGATAATAATAAGCTATATTTTTCCACAAATTCTCATATAGCTGGTAAACGTTTAATCTGGTGAATTTATGCAGCTGCTGTATGATTAAGCTCTCTTCTTCCCCATCTGCATGATACTTATTTCCAAATACCTCTTCTAAAATGCGTTTCTCCAGCTGCTCCAGCCGAACCGCCAGCGGCACATCCGGCCTTTGGAGTATCCAATTCCTCATTTCTTCTTTCCCAGCAATACAATTTCCCTCATAATATATATCCTGAAATTCTATTTCATTTGCCGGCAGCAGTAATACGAACTGATTCAATAGATTCAGAAAATCTTCTGATGTCTTACATCTCATGCTGTCTTTTACAATCCTTTTATATGGGCCGTTTCCAATCGATGTCTCGAAAAACTCATTTTGTGAGCGTATCGATTTTTCTCTCAGCACAGCATGAAGAAGGTCTTCAAATACCATCGATACGACATTTTCTTCCCCC
>CANDMV010000195.1 GCA_947385875.1 uncultured Eubacterium sp.
GGGAATGCATATACTGCCACAGATAAAAGTATGAAAATAAACAAACATATTGGTATCTGTAAGAATTCAAATTTTTTATCAGGTATATTATAAATGAAAAACAAAGCAGTGTTGATACAGATGCCGGCAGATAAAATCAAAATCCATAGCAGTGTTGCGTGTTTAAAGTTTTCTTTCATAGCTTTGAAGTAGCTTTTGACAATATAAGGATCCTTTTTATCAATGATTTTAAAGATTACGTGATAGGTGGCAGAGATTGCAGCGCCGATTGTTACAATGGGAATGCAGCTGATGATAAATAGAAGATTCAGAAGCATCAGGTCAAATAAACGGGTTAGAAAGCGGATGATTGGATTATCAGGATGAAGCAGTTCGTTCATGGTTTTCTCCTTTTCGGTTGTGGGCAGACTGTTTGAAAACTTCACTTTCAAATTTTCAGAACAAAGCATTTTGCTTCTGTCAGAAATTCTATTACTGTATTTTGGTTTGTTATGTTGAGTTTTCGCTTAAGAATAGTCCCAGACTATTCACTGACTGGTATTATATCATATTCTTTGTTCTATGACAATTCTTTATCATATAATTAATACATCAAATATTATAGCTCGTTATTCTTCATGGCTTCCTTTTTGCAGATGCTGTATTAAAAGAAAATGTTGCATGGAATGCAGACGGATGATATGATGTGAATAGAAATGGCAGGTGTGTCATATTATGTTTCCCACAAGCGTCAGAAAGATCTGTGGAAAGAGGCATATATGTGAAAAGAAGCGTAGATTTTATCAGCTGCAGGAGGATATGGAGGGGGAAAGCATACAATGGGGATCGAACAGGGATTTTCGGAAAAAGACTGGAAGTTATTTAGGAAAAAGCGGTTGACTGGCAGGAAGCTTTTATGGAAAGGCTTAACAGAGAATATATAGAACTTCTTAATACGGATGAAGAAGCATCAGAAAAGTTCTGGAAGTTGGATAAGCGCATCAGGAATGATAAAAAGAAGTGCGGCGTTCAAACAGTGAAGGAGCTGATCTTTTCTAAAATTGAGGACAAATAAAAACAGGAGAATATGGATTTGAATATCATAGTGAATATTTATTATACTGGGACAGACGGCAGTGCAAGAAAGTTTGCGGAGGAAATGGAAAGCAGCGGGACAGCTGCCAAAATCCGCAGGGAGGAAGGAAATCTGCGGTATGAGTATTTCTTTCCTATGGCGGATCCGGAGACAGTGCTGCTGATAGACTGCTGGAAAGATCAGGAAGCTATAGACAGGCATCATGCTTCGCCAATGATGGAAATGATTGCTAAGCTTCGGGAGAAGTATGACCTGCATATGCGAGTGGAGAGGTATGTGTCCGATGAAGCAGGGGTACCAGAGGCAGACAGCCGGTTTATAAAAGAGTAAGCATATAGTAAGGCGGATGTCTAAAGCAGATTTTTATACTTGCGCAAGTTAAGATTTGCCAAATTTATTGTCCGTATATGCCCGCGAATATGAATGTATCTGGAAAATTTTTTTGTTCGCGGGTATAATTTGGCGAGATAACAGTATATTTGGCAGCATTTAGAGAGCATTTCGCTGCAAATTGGTTCATTTTATAATCTGGATGGCCGAATAAACTGTATTGGCTATACAGCCAGAAGACTATACAGCCAGAAATGAAAGTTGAGAAGTAGAAATGTGAGTTATAAGAATTAAGCTTCAATGAGATTCCAATAATTAAGAGTGGAATCGGCACATATTAATCAGCAGAAAAATAAGAGGTGACAATGTGATACATATTGCAATCTGTGATGATGAAAGATCTATGGCTGACCAGATACGGAAGATGGTATCTGATTTTTTTCGCAGAAAAAATTCAGAGATAGATATCATGCAGTTTTCCAGCGGAGAAGAATTATTAACATATGACAGACAGATCGATATTTTGTTTTTGGATATTCAGATGAAAGACATTGACGGTATGGAGACTGCGCGGAAGCTGCGCGGACGTAAGTTCCGGGGATTTTTGATTTTTATCACAGTCTTAAAAGAAATGGTGTTTCAGTCTTTTGAGGTGCAGGCTTATGATTATCTCGTTAAGCCTGTTGATGAGAAAGCTTTTGAAAAAACAATGGAGCGTCTTTTTGTATCAATGCAGAATGCCAGTGAAGCCAGCCTGCTTATTCAAAAGGGTTATGAAAGGCGCGTGGTCTCACTGGAGGATATTGTATTCTGTGAGATTATTGACCGGAAAATATATCTGAATCTGGCTTCATCTGAGGTTGTTGATTATTATGACAGGATTGAAAATCTGGAAAATAAACTGGACAGCAGGTTTTTTAGGTGTCACAGAAGCTATCTGATTAATCTGAGGTATCTGAAAAGTTATAAGAATGGAGTAGCATATATGGAAGGCGATAAACAGATTCCAGTATCACGGCTTCGAAGCAGGGAATTTTCAAATGTTATTTTACAGTATATGAAAAATATGTAAGCAGGAGCTTTGCTGAACAATATGTAAGCTTGAGAGCTTTGTATGGCTCTTACATATGGGAGAATGTGAGATGGATGATTTCCTGGATTTTTTTAATATGTATTTCATGGGGAGCGTTGAGATTATTTTTGGGTTTTATTTTTTTGTCAGGATTCTGAATAAAAAAATAAGATTTTATTTTTATTTATTATTTGCGGTATGCGTGGTTGGTATAATTCATTTTATTCCGTCTGGAATCGTCGGGCTTGGATTATTTGTTCTGCTGCTTGCGTCAGGCGGGATTTTAATCTGTCATGCAGACTGGAAGCTTTCTGTTTTATATGCGATTTTAGTAGTCGGGATGATGCAGCTGTCCTATGGAATTGTCAAATCTCTGTTGAGTATGTTCTATCCGATGCTGTCTTTTTGGGATCAACATATAGTTGGTACTGCCTTTATGCTGTCAGGATATATCGCTTCATTAACACTTGCTGGAATATGTTATCATATAGTCTGGAAGTATTTTTCTAATTTTGAAGCAGTTGAAAAGCAGTATTTGTTTCTGCTTCTGATTCCCATTTTAATGATATGTATTATGGATGAGTATATAAATTCTTTTATATATGGCAGTGTCGTCACAGATGTCAATGGTGTTACGGTATATACAAACCACTATCAGATGCTTATTATGCAGCTTTTGGGAATGATAAGTATGTTCTGCATTTTATATGCTTATAAAAAATTGCTGATGAATTTCCGCCTCAGCACAGAATTGTCGCTGCTGGAGCAGGAAGAACACTCCCTGAATCAGTATGTAGAGGAAGCAAAGGCTCATTATGAGAAAACAAAGTCATTTCGTCATGATATAAAAAACCACATTGCAGTCATAAAAAATCTCTTACAAAACGGCCAGCCAAAACAGGCGCTAAATTATATCACGGATATGGAAGATCTGGCTGAAGAATTATCATTTCCGTGCAGCACGAATAATCCGGTCGTGGATATTTTGGCAGGTAACAAGCTGGGAATTGCAAGGAGTATGGGCATTGATGTATACTGTTCGCTTCTTCTGCCATATCCCAGCGGCCTGCGTGATATTGATGTCTGCATCATCCTGTCAAATGCTCTGGATAATGCTATTCATGCATGTAAAGATATGGATGGCTGTGTACAAAAATATATCCGCATGTCAGGACGGCTTCAGGGAGATTTCCTATTGATGGAAATCGAAAATAGCTTTCAGGGAAGCGGGATATTCAAAAAAGGAACCGGTCTGTCAAATGTAAAGAACGTAGTTGAAAAATATCATGGGGCAATGAGTATAAAGACGCAGGGGACAAATTTTGTCCTTCATGTGATGCTTATTATCCCACAGCATTTAGAAAGCGAGAGTGCTTCAGCAGATGAATAAAATTATCTTACAGCATTTAAAAGGCGAGAGTGCCTCGGCAGATGAATGAAATACGTATACTGCGGCATGGCATCTCCAGCGTCTTCCTCAGCAAATGGGTGAAATATGCATATCATAGTATAGGAAAGAGGGTGTACTTATGGGAAAAACAAGCAAGGTAATCAATCTGCTTCGAGTAAATCTGCGGACAATGGCAGAATTTGAAATTTTGTATAAGTTACTTTCATTGTCTGTTTTTACGCCGGTCTTTTGGGGGATTTTTAATGGTATTATGAGCATAACAGGATATGAATATCTGACTATAGAAAATATCCTGTCTTTTTTCATGAATCCGCTGACGCTTGCTTCACTTTTATTATTGATTGTCTGCATGGCCGTGTATACGATGATTGACATTGGAGCGGTCATTTTTTTATTAGACCTGTCTTATCAGGGAAAAAAGGCGGATCTGGGGCAGACGGCAGGATATGCAGTGCGCAATGCAGTAAGGGTATTTCAGTACAAAAATATATTGGTCGCGTTTGCAGTTTTGTTTTTGATCCCTTTTTTGAATCTGGGCGTAGCGTCAAGTTATATAGGAAGTATCGCAGTACCAGAGTTTATTCTGGATTTTATTACAAAAAACGAGAATCTGCTGCTTTTGTTTTCCTGTGCTATGGCGGGACTTGGGCTGCTGCTTTTAAGATGGCTGTATGCATTCCATTATTTTACACTGGAAAGCTGCAGTTTTAAAGAAGCAAGGCGCAGGAGCGTCAGGCTCGGCAGAAAAAATAAAATAAAAGATCTGACAGCGCTCTTAGGGATACAGCTTGGCATCTCTGTTTTGTTTTTATTATTTATCATTGCAGGAGTATGGCTGGCGGTATTTTTGGGCGATCTGTTTTCAAAGATGAAGTTATTAAGGATTGTATCGTCATCTATTGTATGGGTCTGTCTGGCTGTTTCACTTCTAATTGTTTCTGCGCTCGGAACTCCGGTCAGCTATGCGTGTATCAGCATATTGTTCTATGGGCATAAGAGAGAAAAGCAGGAAGAGATGATACATGTGGAAGCGTACGGGAATCAGGGAAGTGGAAGAAGCAAAAAAGTCTGGCACGCTGTGGAAGGCATTTTACTGACTGTATCTATGTTCTTCTGCTGTTTCTATTTGTATGGTGTCTATAATCATAAGATCAGTGTACAGATTGAGTATGTACGCACAATGGAGGTGACAGCACATCGAGGGGCTTCCGTCAGTTATCCGGAAAATACTATGGCAGCATTTGAGGGTGCAAAAGAGCTTGGGGCTGATTGGATTGAGCTGGATGTGCAGCAGAGCAGGGATGGACAGATTTTCGTGATGCACGATACGAATTTTCTGCGCACAGCAGGGGTTGACCAGAATACATGGGAGATGGATTATGATGAGATAAAAATGCTTGATGTGGGCAGTTTTTTTGACAGCAGATTTAGAGGAGAGGGAGTGCCGCTATTATCTGATGTGATTGTATTTGCAAAAAAGAATGGAATCAAGCTGAATATAGAGATGAAACCGACGGGGCATGAGCATGAGTTTGAGCAGAAAGTGGCTAAGATCATAGAGTCGGTGAAGTTCCAGAATCGATGTGTAATCACATCACAGGTATATGACGTCCTTGAAAAAATGAAGTCGTGTGATGGCAGTATTCAGACAGTATACGTTATGAGTATTGCTTATGGTGATCTTAGCAGGCTTGGGGCGGCGGATCATTTTAGTATAGAGGCTTCTTGTATTACAGAAAAGATAGTTTCTGATCTGCATAATTCCGGAAAAGAAATCTATGCATGGACAGTGAATACGGAAGAAAGCATAAACCGGATGATAGACCTGAATGTGGATAATATTATTACCGATCATGTAACACTTGCCAAGGAATGTATCTATTTAAGCAAGACGAGTGATGCGGTATCGGAGTATGTGAAGTGGCTGACGAAGGCGTCTTAGGGATGGAGGATTTGAAAACAATGCTGCGTTAAAATCTCTAGCCGATGGATCCACATCGCCGTCGAAATTTTGCCTTGCACCGACGCGAATCAGACTGATGAGTCGCAGCGGGCTGCGCCTCTTAAATTTGGGATGAATTATCCGCAAAGTGAGGAGTGCAGATCAGGGGAATGATTTTTCAAACACGCTCTAGAATGGATCAGTTTATATGTTTTAATACGAATCAGTCATTGCATTTTTGCATAAATAGATATGCAAAAATGCAATGACTGATTTTTTTAGATCAGCAGAATATGAATATTTTATCATGCAAAGCTGGCCGGCAGTGGCCGGGACATCTGAAGGCGGGCGGCATAAAACTGAAAGGATATCCCAGGGGCGTTTTAGCTGGAGGTGAAATACATGAGCTGGCATGATATTTGCTTTATATATAGCAGGCAGATAATTTACACGCCAAAATTATAAATGCTGTCTAAACAGATGCAAAATAGAAAGGATCAGGTAATTATCATGACTAAGAAAACAATCATTACAGTGGCCACAACTGGTGCATGGCCCAAAAAAGAAAATAATCCAAATGTACCGATGACTCCGCAGGAGATTGTCGATGATGTGTACGACTGTTGGCAGGCAGGCGCAGCGGTAGCTCATCTGCATATGCGTGATGAAGAAGGAAACGGCACGATGTCAGCGGATAAATTTCGTGAAACAGTAACACTGCTGCGTGGCCAGCATCCAGATTGTGATATTGTGCTCAATATGACGACTTCCGGTGCACTGAAAGCAACAGATGAAGCAAGACAGGCGCACATAAAAGAACTCCGTCCGGAAATGGGCAGTTTTGACTGCGGCTCCATGAACTGGATGCATTCCTCGGTGTTTTTGAATACTCCTGCTTTTTTGGAAGACCTTGGACGCAATATGCAGGAATGGAACATCAAACCAGAGATTGAAGTATTCGATCCGGGTATGATTGCCAATGCAGCCTATTATCTGAAAAAAGGCATTTTAAAGGCGCCGCTTCATTTCCAGATGTGCATGGGCTGTGCAAACGGCATACCGGGGTCTATGAAAAATCTGATCTTTATGAAAGAAACTATGGATATGCTCTGTCCGGGATCCACTTGGAGCTGCTTTGGTGTGGGACACTGTGCGATGGAGATGACATTTTGGGGCTGTAGGCAAAGCAGATCGTTCGCGAGTATAGAATGAAGTTTTTGTAAGGATTAAAGTTTATATATTAAGCAGATCGGAGGAGGTGGGAGAATGCCTGAATTAGTATCATTAGAGAAAGCAGCTGCATTGATTAAGGATAGAATGACCGTTATGTTCGGCGGATTTATGGGATGCGGGACACCGCATGATTTGATTGATGTGCTGGCAGACAGCGGAGTAAAGGACCTGACATTGATTTGCAACGATGCATCTATGCCGGGCGGGCCGATGAAAGAAGAGCATTATGGTGTGGCAAAGCTGGTACATAATCATCAGGTAAAACGCTTTATAACTACACATGTAGGGCTTAATCCCGAAGTAGCAAAACAATCGATGGAAGAGAAAGTGCTGGAAGTCATTCTCGTTCCACAGGGATCGATGGCAGAGATGATACGTGCCGGAGGAGCGGGACTGGGAGGGATTCTGACGCCTGCAGGAGTGGGGACGATTGTGGAAGAATCTCCGCTCTGTCTTGGAAAACAGATCATTCATGGAAAAGAATATCTGCTGATGGATGCGCTTCGGGCAGATGTGGCAGTGATTGCCGGGTCAGTGGTGGATCCGATTGGAAATGTCTGGTATCGCGGGGCTACAAGCAATTTCAATCCTTTGATGGCAACAGCTGCTGATACGGTTATTGTAGAGGCAGAAGAAATGGTTTATCTTGGAGGCATCCGTGCAGAAGATATACGTACACAGAGTATTTATGTGGATTATGTAGTGAGAGGAGCTTCCTGTATAATTCAAATATAGGGAATTCCAAGAAGGGTGGTTGATA
>CANDMV010000196.1 GCA_947385875.1 uncultured Eubacterium sp.
GGGCGGATTCCCTCTCCCAGCGTCCGCGCAGCCAATATGTAACACCCTATCTGAACTGTTACATCGCAAAAGTATTATTAGTACTGTTTTTTTTGAATTATAATATTTTATACTCGTATACAGAGCACACTGCCCTCTGGGTATACTGATTCAAATATGTGAAGCGCATAAAATACAGGATGCCCGCGGGGTTATACTAAGGAGGAAACGATGGGAATTTCGTATGGATACGTGCGTGTCAGCACAAGAGAGCAGAATGAGGACAGGCAGATGATTGCATTGGAGAAAGCAGAGGTGCCAGAGCAGAATATTTATATGGATAAGCAGTCCGGAAAGGATTTTGACCGCCCGATGTATAAGCGCCTATTAAAAAAGCTTCAAGAGGATGACCTGCTTTATATTAAGAGCATTGACCGTCTGGGAAGAAATTATGAAGAGATTCTGGAGCAGTGGAGACTGCTGACTAAGGAGAAAAAGGTAGATATTGTGGTGCTGGATATGCCGCTGCTGGATACGAGGCGCGGTGGAGATCTGATGGGGACATTTTTAAGTGATATTGTACTGCAGGTACTGTCCTTTGTGGCGGAAAATGAGCGTAAAAATATCAGGCAGAGACAGAAGGAAGGGATTGATGCGGCAAAGCAGCGGGGCGTTCATTTTGGAAGGCCAAAAAAACCTCTGCCTGACGATTTCTGGCAGGCGTATATAAGATGGGAGTCGATGGAGATATCTGGCAGGGAAGCGGCAAGGCAGTGTGGTATGCCGCCGACCTCTTTTTATAGAAAAGCAGAAAATGTAAAGGCGGGCCGTGAATGTTCCTTAGTTCCTTGATAATTCAGCGTCTGGTGAGATGTTTAGAAATATATTAATTATTTGAATATATTTTATGATATGATAGACATGACGTACAGCTGTCATGTTTGTTTTGCTACATTTATGATACTGCTTAGGAATTGTTCCTTATTCTTCATGCGATCACGCTGCCGGTCCAATAGGCTGTATCATGAAGTCAGAGATCTGATTTGATTTTGCCGCAGGCAGCTTTTTGGCCATGACAGATTTCGTACGGGATATTTTCCGCCTTATGCGGTGATACATGGATAACAAGGAGTTCATATGAAGATAGATAGACTGATTGGAATTTTAGCGCTGCTGCTGCAGAAGGATAAAATAACCGCGCCGGAGCTGGCCAGACGATTTGAAGTTTCCAGAAGAACGATAAACAGGGATATTGAAGACCTGTGCAGGGCAGGAATCCCTGTCAGCACTATGCAGGGCAGCGGCGGCGGGATCAGCATCATGGACGGCTACAAAATAGACAGGACGCTTCTCACATCTAAGGATATGCAGATGATTCTCGCGGGGCTGCGCAGTCTGGACAGCGTCAGTGGAAACCAGTATTACAGCAGGCTGATGGAAAAGCTGAAACCGGGTTCTTCTGATTATATCAGCGGGGGAGATTCAATCTTAATGGATCTGTCTTCGTGGTATAAGGAAGCCTTGTCGTCTAAGATAGAAATGATTCAGGCAGCGATTGATGCAAAGAAAAGGATGTCATTTCAGTATTATGCGCCCGGCGGAGAGTGTGAAAGGTGTATCGAACCTTATTATCTGATTTTCCGCTGGTCGAGTTGGTATGTGTGGGGTTTTTGTTCTTTGAGAAAAGATTTCCGGCTGTTTAAGCTGAACCGCATCGATCAGCTGAAGGTGCTGGATGAATATTTTTCAGCCAGAGAAGCGGCATTTCCAAGTATATCCAATGAGCAGGTTTTTCCGGGCGGTATGGAAATTAAAGCATTATTTGCTCCGGAAATGAAATGGAGGCTTGTAGAAGAGTTCGGGCCGCACTGTTTTGAGGAGCAGGCGGATGGCAGGCTGTTGTTTCATGCAGATTATACGCAGCGGGAGAATGCGCTGAGCTGGCTCATGACTTTCGGCAGCAGTGTTGAGCTGTTAGAGCCTAAGGAACTTCGCCGGGAGCTTCTAGAAATAGCAGAAGCAATGATCGAGGTTTATAAGGAGCAGAAGTAACAGCTTATAAGTAGCAGAAGCAGTGATTACAAGCTTATAGCAGCAGAAGCAGTGATTACCAGTTTTATAAGGAGGAAGATAAACGATGAAGTTAGACGGGTTTGGAATTATGGTGAATGATATGGCTGCAATGATTCGGTTTTATAGGGATGTCCTGGGATTTGAGATTAAAGAAGACGAGAATACCTCAAATGTGTTTTTGGAAAAGGACGGGACTTTATTTCTGCTCTATCGGAGGAGCGATTTTGAAAAGATGACGGACAGGACGTTTTCTTATTGCAGCGGGATTAACGGGCATTATGAGATTGCGTTAAGTGTGGAAAATTACGCAGAAGTAGATAAAGCATATGAAGCGGTGGTGGCAGCCGGAGCACAGGGAATTATGGAGCCTGTGACAGAGCCTTGGGGACAGAGAACGTGTTATATCGCCGATCCAGAGGGAAATTTAGTGGAGATCGGTTCATTTGTGAAAGGCTGAAGTAATAGAATGGCACTTTGAACACTATAGTGAACTAGAAATTAGAGGTAGCACGGTCTGATTGCTGCGCTTTGGATAGAAAACGAGATTTCTGCGGAAGTCTCGTTTTTCAATAAAGTCTAGTGCTCCATCCGGACAGAAATTTGAGTTTAACACAGCCTGATTCACGTCATTGCTGAGTTAAAATTTCTAGTCGATGAATCCACATCACCGTCGAAATTTTGCTTTGCATTGACGCGAATCAGACTGCATTGTAATTGCATGTAGTATTCCGGAGAAAACGCTTCAAAAGAAGTTTTTCTTTCTGCGAATGGATATCGCAACATCCATATTGCTGTGCATGGATATTTTCGATCATGCGGAAATATTGAATTTGTTTATTCAGTAGGCCTGATATTTGCAGGTGTAACAGAATGGATAAGAAAGCGAAAGATGGAGAAGAAATATGGAAATGGCATTGTGACAGCGGATGAGATCAGTAGAATGGATCTGCATTCTGTTGAGTTAGTTGTGATTTCTGCTTGTTGGAGCAGCAGGAATCAGATCATAGAAGATAAAGGATATCATGGATTGATTGGTGCCTTTTCTGAAGCCGGCGTTCATTATGTGATCTCTCATCTCTGGTCGGCAGATGATTTTAGTTCAATTATATTGATGGATCATTTTTATTATCAATATACACAAAGAAAACTTGCACCGCCAGCAGCATTAAACTTAGCAAAAAAATATTTAAGGAAGATCACGATCCGTCAGATGAGAAAAGAAGGATGGTTTGATTGTATATTGCAAAGTAATCTCGATATGGAAAGCAAAGCATATGTTCAGAAGTACGAAAAAATGGATGATATGTTATGTCCGTTTGAGAACGAGATATACTGGGGAGGTTTTTCATGCTATAGGTGTAATTAACGGCAGGAGAGGAATGTCAAAATGGAATTAAACATACAAAAAGAATATTTTAATCATATGAGACAGGTAAAATTTGCCATCATTTATCTGGATTTATAAGCAGACCGAGCGAACAGCATAGATACATTCATTAAAATAGTGATTGCATGCAAGGGCGTGTTTGAAAAATGCTTTCCGTGAGATGTACCCACAGGGCATGATATGCTTCACACTTTGTACCCATAGGGCATGATATGGAGAATTTATCCCAAATTTATGAGGCATAGCGGGCTATGTTGATTAAATTTGGGATGAATTCTCCGCAAAGTGGGGAGTGCAGATCGCGGGAATGATTTTTCAAACACGCCCTAGGAGAGACTTGATCACTATCGAGCAAAGATTAAGCCAGTCTGCGTACATGAGTAATTGGGGAGATCAGCAAAATAATGGGACAGATGCGCTGCTTCAGCAGCGTATCAATATACTCAGGAGTGCATATAATTATCTTGAATCATCATTTTAGTGATTTATGTTTAAGCTGATTTAAATATTAGAACAGGTGCTGTCGCACTAAGTATAATGCATACAAGATATAGTAGTAGATATACGAATTTAGAAATACTATATTTTACTGTGTTTTTCTTAGTGGGACAGCTTCATTTTTAGTGTACTTGAACACTGCTGGGATTCTGCCCGAACTCTCTTTTAAATGCCTTCAAAAAATTAGAATAATCATGAAACCCGCACCACTCACAGGTATCCATCACAGGCGTGCCTGTCCGCAGCATGTCACGTGCGATAATCAGTCTCTTTTTCATTATGTACTGATACAGAGTCAGGCCGGTATATTGTTTGAACTGTCTGCCGAGATAATATTTGCTGGTATAGAATTTTGATGCAAAATGATCCAGAGATAATTCCTCGGAAATATTCTCATTAATATAGGTAATCATCTGATTCACCTTCTCATTTTCCGTAATATCATCTTTTAAGGAAGCCGGAGCGTCATAATATGCGCGGCTGACATATACTAAAAATTCCGTCAGGTATGCAGTTGTGAGAGCTGTGCTGCCGATGTCCTTATCGTGGCTGGCGCTCAGCATTTTTGTGCAAAGCTGCTTTAAATGCGCGATGCCCTGGCTGTCAGGGCGTATGAGCCGATAATTTTTCAGGGCGGCGTCTGTAAAACAGGCTGTAAAATCTTCGCCATAAAAATCTTTCATATAATCAAAAAAATCGTTAGCCAGCCAGATTACGATACGTTCATAAGGCTTTCCGGGCTGCGCATTTAAGCGGTGAAGATCAAGGCTGCTTGTCAGCAGGATGTCGCCGGGGCGAAGCTTATAATTTCTGCCATCAATGATATAGCCTGCGTTTCCGGATAGAAAAAAGAACATTTCGTAAAAAGGATGCTGATGAAACCCTACTTCCGGGGGCGTTTCGTCGAGAAAATGGTGGAATTCGTAGTACCGTTTCGTCATAAGCTGGCTTGGATTAAATTTTTCTTTGTACATTATAGATAAAACACTCTTTCTATTTTAGGCAGGTTTGTATAAAAACATGATTTTTGTTTATATTATAGAGCAATATTTGCCATATTTCAAGCAGTAACTACCATACATTTTGTGTGGTGATCTGTTATACTAAGATCAACAAAACACTTTTGTAATAATGTAAAGGAGGAAAAGCAATATGCAGATGACATTTCGCTGGTACGGCGAGGGCAATGACAGTATTACCCCGCAGATGATTAAGCAGATTCCAGGCGTATCTGGATTGGTATGGGCACTGCACGATAAGCAGGCAGGAGAGGTCTGGGAAGTGGAAGAGATCGAAGAAGCCCGCCGCCAGATTGAGGGAGCAGGTTTCCACATGGAAGTGGTAGAAAGTGTAAACGTGCATGATGATATTAAAATCGGACTGCCTACCAGAGACCAGTATATAGAGAATTACAAGACGACGCTTCGCAATCTGGCAAAGTTTGGAGTCAAGGTAGTTACCTATAATTTTATGCCGATTTTCGACTGGACGCGTACAGACCTCTTTCATCCGCTGGAAGACGGATCTACAGCACTGTTTTATGAGAAGGACCGCATTCAGGATGATTACAAGGAGATGGCAGATTATATCTTAAATAATCTGCACGGCATGACATTTCCAGGATGGGAGCCGGAGAGAATGGCGAAGCTGGACGAGCTTTTTGAGGCATATCGTCCGGTCACAAAGGAAAAGCTGTGGGAGAATCTCAAGTATTTTCTGGAAGCACTGATGCCTGTCTGCCATGAGACGGGAATCAAGATGGCCATTCATCAGGATGATCCGCCTTGGGATATTTTTGGAATTCCAAGACTTCTTGTTGACAAAGAATCGATCGGACGCTTTTTAAGCATGGTGGATGATGAATACAACTGTCTCTGCCTGTGTTCCGGTTCGCTTGGGGCCAATAAAGAAAATAATGTGGCAGATATTGTCCGCACTTACTGTGACCGCATTGCGTTTGCCCATATCCGCAATGTGCGCCATTATCCTAACGGAGATTTTACAGAAGCTTCGCATCGTGACTGCGATGGAGATACGGGCATACTGGATATTATGAAGGCTTACCATGACTGCGGCTATACCGGCTACGTGCGTCCTGACCACGGGCGCCATATCTGGGGCGAACAGTGCAGGCCGGGATATGGACTTTATGACCGGGCGCTGGGCATTATGTATCTATGGGGATGCTGGGATATGCTGGAGAAAACGGAAGGCAAAGTAGGTCAATAAATGAAAACGAAAGGAATGGGTGATAAATATGAACTTACCGTTAAATATTGATTTTACAGGGAAAACAGTTGTTGTGACAGGAGCAGGCGGTGTGCTCTGCGGCACGATGGCAAAGGCATTTGCACAGGCAGGAGCAAAAGTGGCTGCACTGGATTTAAATGAGGAAGCAGTCAAAAAGCTGGCAGATGAATGCAAGGCGCAGGGCTGGCAGTGTGAAGGCTATAAGGCGAATGTATTGGAGCAGGAAGCACTGGCACAGGTTCATGCCGAGGTGTTAAAAGACCTTGGGCCATGCGATATTCTGGTAAATGGAGCAGGCGGCAACAATCCGAGGGCTACTACTGATAACGAATATCAGCATGAAGCAGTGGAAGGGCAGAAGACATTTTTTGATCTGGATGCAGCTGGTGTGGATTTTGTGTTCAAGCTGAATTTTCAGGGAACACTGCTTCCGACACAGGAATTTGTCAAGGATATGGTAGAGAAGAAATCAGGATGTATTTTAAATATTTCTTCCATGAATGCTTATATCCCGCTTACAAAGATTCCGGCTTATTCCGGTGCAAAGGCTGCGATTTCCAACTTTACGCAGTGGCTGGCGACTCATTTTGCGGGAAGCGGCATCCGCTGCAACGCAATCGCGCCAGGATTCCTTGTATCCAATCAGAACCGTTCGCTGCTGTTCAATGAAGACGGCACACCGACCGCGCGTTCTAAGAAGATTCTAAGCGGCACGCCGACCGGACGTTTTGTGGAAAGCGAGGAGCTGCTGGGCGGAGTATTCTTCCTGTGTGATGACAAGGCGGCAAGTGCAATCACGGGTGTTGTTCTGCCGATTGATGCAGGATTTTCAGCATATTCAGGTGTATAGAGCCTGACATGGCTAGCCGGATTCTGACGAATGTATAATTTCAACAAAGGTTGGATTCTGAAGTGTCAAGGACCGGCCAGACTTTGACAAATACGTGCTTTCAACGAGCATGAGTCAGATTAGGAGAAGCAGTGTGTGAAAAAGTTTTGATCGTATGTTTTAGATTTCCAATTTATGAATCTCTATTGTTTAGGATACCTAAAATAGGGTTATAGATCGAGAAATATAATTTCAGCCATACTCTGGCTGTATTAAGGAAATTAGAAACAAGGGGTATAGATTAGAACACGGAAATATTATCCTGGTTAAGTTCGGGGGTGTATACAGCTGTAACCACTGAAAAAATAATTTTTGATCACACTCTGGGTATCAAGCAGATCATATACGTTGAGGGGTAAATAATAAGGACGGAAAGCAGGAGCCGGAACAATTTGGGGGAATTGTTCCGGCTTCTGCTTGTTGCTTATTTAAAACACAGGTCCAAAGAATAAGGCCTGCCAAGCATCCGGCCCTTCGCCAAGGGCGAACCTCCAATGGGCCGCTTTTTGGCTGGGGGGGGGTGAAACAATGTCTTTAACTTGAGATTTTGTAACCATTCAGATAGGGTGTTACATATTGGCTGCGCGGACGCTGGGAGAGGGAATCCGCCCGGTCTGCCGACGTCCGTTCCAGAATGCAAGAAGCCCTAAGCATTCTGCGCTTACGCTGTGGCACCGTACGGTCGCGGCACCTAGTCCGCCCTGACTGAATGTCA
>CANDMV010000197.1 GCA_947385875.1 uncultured Eubacterium sp.
AGCCGATTGCAAACAAATAGCCATGCCAGCTTCGGCCAATATATGTATGTAAACTTTTCATAAGCTCCTGCCTCCTTCTTTGTGAAAATAATTTTAAAATAAAACAAAAAGTCCATAAGTCTAATATACCCATGGACTTCCTGATTATCGATGTTTGACTGCTATATCGAACCTAAGCTTCAGCTCAGCGGATAGCTTGAACCGGCTATTTTTCATTAATTATTAAATTGTTATTATCCATATTCTTCAAAAAATCGTTCTCGTATCTGTGCCAGTCAAAAATATGAATGCTCAAATAAATTCATCACTTTTTATGCTCTGCCTATATATTTCCATTACTCAGGATCTGCATAAATCCATTTAACTTATTTTGAGTAAAATCTTCTAATGCAAACGCCAAAACAACGCATTGATCTTCAAATGTTTCTACGTTTTGCAATTCCTTTAATATTAATGATGCCACTTCTGTTTTCTGAGACAAATTCAATGATAGTATATGTCTAATCTTCATTATAATTAATTGATTTTTATTTAATATATCAGTAAAAATTTCATCTTTCATCGTTAATGGATGATCGATTTCCATATATGGCATTAACTTATTTTGTGCAAATTGAAATATTACAAACGCTCTAATTTTATCATTATCAAAAAATATATCTGTATTTATTTTTTTCCATAATACTTCATAAAATTTTTCCACGCTCCAATGTTCTAAATGTGCCTTATTAACAATCATCGGCAACAACTCGTTAATATATTTCGCATATAAATTATCTAGTTTTGTTAATTCTTCCGTCGTATATTGCTTTTCCAAGATTTGACTTGCATTGGATTTGTTTATCCTGATATTTTCATAAAAATATCTTAATCCAACTGCTGGCTTTTCTTCCTGTCTCAGAATATGAAATATATAGCAGCAGAGATCTGTATCATCTCCAACATAATTGTTAAGGATATTTGCTATTTTTTCATTCATTTTTCTTCTCCTCCATTTATGTATTTTCCAATCAGTTGAATATATAATCTTTCCGGGAGTGTGATCAATAATGCCATTAAAGTAAATATATCCCTCCACATTGTATTAATAGGAACCAACGTCAAAACCACTAACAAAATTACAGCCAATGCCAAAAAAATTGTATATGCCCATCCTCTTATTACATGAAATTTTTTTCACCTTCGAATATATTCCATGCTTTTGTCTTGTTGTATTCTCCTTTCATATATCTCTTTGTCATATTATGTAATTTATTGTTAGTATAGTATTTTGACGGCGTAATGTTAATTTTCATTTGAATTCCTCCCTTCCTTACTAAGGAATTTTGAAAATTTATACATTATATTCCCTTTATAGATTTCTTGATTATCCTGGACAAACTGCTCGACCATTCTAAAACTATCTAATATATCATTTGTTATCACATCTTGATTCCACTCATCAACATATTTTTGTAACTGGCTTAATTTTTCTGGAGAATATCCGTATCGGGCTGCTGCTTCTAACAACTCCTGTCTCTCCTGCCGATCTAAATAATATTTTATTCCATAATTTAATCTTTCATCAACTGTATTACTAATCTGTTTGTCTATTCCTTGTATCATTTTTAGACATTCAGTTTTCTCCGTCCTCAGTTCAGAAATCCTATTATCAAATTCTGTAAATTTGTCTATTTTACTATTAAACACAAAGTCTTCCTCTCAATGTATCTTTTGTCTAAACTTAATACCATTTATTGGAACAACAATAAGATCATATATATCAAGCCAATTCTTCCATATTGCTTGCACTGTATTTTATCTTTGCACTTATATTACCACATAACCACTTTTCTTTCCATAAAAATGTGTCAATTAATTCAGTTGACGTACAGTTCAGCCGCTAAGAACCGGGCAAAACGAAGTGTCGTCTTTTGTACCCCTAAATCACTTTCTTATATCATGCCCATTGGGTACGCCCTATACAGTAAATGTGACTAGGGCAGAAGTTTTCACCTTCCACGGCTAAAAATCCTTTAAAAATATCTATTCAACTGTAAGTTGGGGGTTACACGACAATCAGCCATTCATACTGAAATAATAACACTTTAGAGAGTCTTAGTGACATTAAGATTTTCATATAACAATCAAACTCCTTACTTCAAAAAAGGAGCCGATAACACACGCTGCAGATGAACAAAGACAGCAAATCTATTTTATTGAAATCACTAATACGAGATCAACAGCAATCCATCTATTAACATATACTCTTGCATATTACAATACCACGTCAGAAAAAACTATCTTTTTACTAAATACAAAGTCACTGACGGCTTTTGACTTCTAATGCGGATAACAGGACTTGAACCTGCACGGTCTCCCACCAGAACCTAAATCTGGCGCGTCTGCCAATTCCGCCATATCCGCTCTGTACCAATGATTATACCCGAAACTGTCATCAATAGCAAGAAGTTTTTGAAATTTTTATGTATATACGTGGTGCTTAAAATTTCGCAGCATCCTCAATAAACTGCCAGGGCCAGAAGCAGTCTATTTAGTACCAAAATTAAAGCCTCTTATACATTCAAAAATAAATGAAAATTCGGATAATATTTTAAAATTGCACGCCCAATAATCTTATCCTTTTTCACATACGTATAAGTCTGTGCTTTTTCTTTATCCGTCTCGACACCATCATCAACCGCGCATTCCGCCCAGTATCTGGCATCTTCTGAAATATTTCGATTATCACCAAGCATCAGATAAGAATCCTCTGGCACCTCAAAATAAAAACCGTCATTTCCAACAACCCATTCTTCCGGCAGATAGTCTTCTTCAATCGGCTCAGCCGAGCCATCAATATAAATCCTGGCATCTTTAATCTCTACTGTCTCCCCCGGCAGCCCGATCACACGTTTAATATAAATTGTCTCCTCATGCACAGGATACTTAAACATCACTACATCATAACGTTTCGGCCCTTCAAATAAATAAGACAGACGACATCCAAATATTCTGTCATCTTTTGTCAGCAGACATTCCATAGATTTCGACGGGATCTCTGCGTTAATCAATACAAATCTGCTGACAAGCACAGCAAGCACACAGGCAATGATGATTGTCCATACATAGCTCAAAATCTCCCGTTTCATGTCTCGCTTTTTTTCTTCTTTCATATTTTATATACTCCTTCAATTCTATCAAATCTTTCGTTTTAGATACTGCACAGAATGTATACGAACAACTGCCATTCGCCCTTCAAACTTCCCTATAATAGACTGATATAAGACTGTTTGATGCCCGTCCCACCTTTGGAAACAGGCATGAATGATAACCATGAATTCTAATACGACAATAGAGATTTAAAATGAGGAAAATACTTAAAGACCGCCCGTCCCAGTATCTGCTCAGAATCCACATACGTATACTGCTGTGCTTCCTGCTCATTCTCAGCGACTCCGTACTGCAGTGCCTTATCCGCCCAGAATCTGGCATCCAGTGAAATATTACGGTTATCTCCCAACATCAGATAACAGTCTTCGGGCACTTCAAATTCATAGCCGTCATTATCATCCGTCCATTCTTCCGGCAGATACGGCTCATCCAATGGTGTATCCGAACCATCTATATAGATCTTTCCTGCCCGGATTTCTACAGTCTCTCCCGGCAGTCCGATTACACGCTTGATAAAATTCTGTGATTCATCTACTGGATACCGGAATATAACTACATCATACCGATCAGGTTCGTCAAATGTATATGCCAGCCGGAAACCAAACAGCCTGTCTCCCGGATCTATGATATTCTGCATAGATTCAGACGGCACTTCTGCATTAATCAATACAAAATGCACCACAAACTGTGCCAATATAAAAGCTATAACAAATATCTGTACGATACTCAGCAGTTCACGCAGAAAAGAACGCTTCTTTCCGCCTGCTTCTCCTGATTCATCGCCTTCATCCTCTTGTATATTAAGATCTTCTGCTCTCACCGTATTATGTCTGCTGAAAAAACTCTTCCTTTCCATTCCAAACCTCACCCTCTTATTTTTATTCAAAATCGCTACTTCTCATCATTTTTCAATATTTTGATCCTGCCGGATTAGAATCCTCACCGCGTCAACCACCGCCTGAACTGCCGGCCCGCTGTCCATACACTGAATATCCTCCAGTCCCATTTCCCGCCTTGTCTGATTTGCAAATACAGTCAGCAGGCTGCCGACACGCACCTTTCTAACCGCTCCTGCAATAAACAACGCAGCAGTCTCCATCTCACTGCATAATGCCCCGCACTTTAAATATGCAGCCCATTTCTGTTTTAATTCATAGCTTACCGGCATCGAATCCGGATCATGCTGTCCATAGAAATTATCCTTGCTCTGCACCACACCTGTGTGCACTCTCAGTCCAAGGCCTGATGCCGCCTGACACAGAGCAGCTGCAACCTCAAAATCAGCAACCGCCGGATATTCAATCGGCGCATATTCTCTGCTGGTGCCTTCCATTCGTACCGCTCCGGTTGCTACTACTACATCACCGCCTAATACCTCCGGCACCATACCGCCGCTCGTGCCCACACGAATCAGCGTATGCGCACCGCAATGCACCAGCTCTTCCAATGCAATCGCTGCGGAAGGCCCTCCGATCCCTGTACTGCATACGCTGACCGGCTCGCCCTCGATACTGCCTGTATAAATCATATATTCTCGGTTTGACGCGACAAAATGTGCCTCATCAAACAGCTCAGCAATCTTCTTACACCTGCCTGGATCACCCGGCAGAATCACATAGCGGCCTGCATCTCCCGCTGTAATATTTAAATGAAATTCTTTCTCCGGTGAATATACTGTCGCCATCCATATCCTCCTGTTTTATAATGTCGCATGTTATTCGGTTATTTAAACTATATTGATGATAATCTAATCATTACACTATTATATACATATCCTATTATTTTTGCAATCAAACTTTTTATTCAACTATCTGATCTTATATTGTTAAAAGAAGTTAGCAGCAATCTGGCTTTTTATTCAACTATCCGATTCTTATATTGTTAAAAGAAGTTAATTATAACAGACCGGACAGATGATTCCCTTTCCCAGCTGTTCTTGAAAGCATCAAAAAGCATAAGCCGTCAAACACAATTTTTCGGCTACGAAGGGCTTTTCGTAAGGACTATGAGAATAGACTGTAATATTATAACAAAAAGATGGCGCTGTCGCACTAAGAAAAATACAACAAAATATAGCAGTTCAATATTTTCACATCTACTATATTTTGTATGTATTTTACTTAGAGCAACAGCCCCATCTTCTTAAATCTACTGCAGAAATCACACGCTATTATTAACTGGATTCTAAATAACTAACGGCCCGAAGCTCACGGATTAAAATTAATCCTTTTCTTCTAAAACACTCAGCTTACGGATTTGAAATTATTCTCTTTACTATTCATTCAGCTTACGGATTTGAAATTATTCTCTTTACTATTCATCATTCAGCTTACTAATTTGTATTCACGGTATACAAATAACCAATTCTTTATTCTACATCACACAACGCACTGCCATTTTCTTCTCCCGTACGAATTTTTACAACTCTGGCCACATGAAATACAAAAATCTTTCCATCCCCAATACGACCAGTATAAAGTGTCTTTTTCGCGGTTTCGATTACTTTGTCCACCGGGATTTTACTTACTACCACTTCAATCTTTATCTTCGGCAGCAGTGTAGCGTCCATCTCTACGCCTCTGTAATATTCTCCGGCTCCTTTCTGAATCCCGCATCCCATAACCTGAGTTACCGTCATTCCGGTAACGCCAAGATCATTCAGTGCTTTTTTCAGCTTTTCAAACCTAGACAGCTTTGCTATAATCGCTACCTTATACATACCAGTATCTGTCAGGCCTGCATCATCTGTCCTGATTACAGGAACAGCCGCATTCATCTGAGCTTCTGTAGCTTGTTCCGGATTATCTTCTCCCAGATCTGTATTTTCGTTGACATCCAGCGCACCCATAACATCATGGATTGCAAACCCAGAATATGCGCTTGCCAAGCCATGCTCATGCAGATCCAGACCATCTATTTCGATTTCTGACTCCACACGAAGCCCGATTGTCCTCTTGATAAGCTGAAAAATAATCGTCATCATCACAGCTGTCCATGCAGCCACCGCCAGTACACCTATCACTTGCACGCCAAGCATATGAAAGCCGCCGCCATAAAATACTCCTCCGTCTGTCGCAAATAAGCCCGTCGCCAGCGTCCCGAACATTCCACAGGCTCCGTGTACGGAGATAGCGCCTACCGGGTCATCGATTTTCGCCGTCTTATCAAAAAACTCCACAGAAAATACTACCAGTCCGCCTGCTATAAGGCCGATAAAAAACGCTCCGAACGGGTCTACTACATCACATCCTGCCGTGATAGCCACAAGACCTGCCAAGGAACCATTCAGACACATGGATACATCCGGCTTTCCATAACGCACCCATGTCAAAATCAATACTACACAGGTAGATACTGCTGCTGCCAGATTTGTATTCATAAAAATCAAAGATGCCGATAATACTGCTTCATCCGTACTCATAGATACGGTAGAGCATCCATTAAATCCAAACCAACAGAACCAAAGGATAAACACCCCCAGCGCTACAGCTGTCAGGTTATGTCCCGGAATTGCCCTCGGCTTTCCCTCTTTGTCATATTTTCCGATACGCGGTCCTAAAGTCGCTGCACCAATACAAGCTGCAATACCGCCTACCATATGAACTGCGCAGGAGCCTGCAAAGTCATGAAAGCCCATCTGTGCCAGCCAGCCGCCTCCCCATACCCAGTGCCCGGAAATCGGATATACAATCAGTGAAATCAGTGCACTGTATACACAGTAAGAACTGAATTTCGTACGCTCTGCCATAGACCCGGATACGATGGTCGCTGCTGTAGCACAGAATACAGTCTGGAATATCACATAGCACCATTTCGGCAGAGCCCCAAAGTCATAACTTCCCAAGATAAACGGGTCAAATCTGCCGATTACTGCTCCCGAACCTCCAAACATAATGCCAAATCCAACCAACCAGAACGCCGGTGTACCGATGCAGAAGTCCATCAGATTTTTCATTAAAATATTTCCAGTATTTTTTGCTCTGGTCAGTCCCGCTTCACACAGAGAAAATCCCGCCTGCATGAAAAATACCATAGCTGCCCCGAACAATGTCCACATCACGTCAACAGATACATAAGTCATTTTCATTTCCTCCTCACAACTTTCTAGCAAAAAACTGCCATAAATACAAAAAGATACAATGATTGCCAATCCGCAGCTTCGCGGCTCTAACAACATTGTATCTTTTATACGCATAGAAAACATATACTGCATACTTTCTGCTGTCAGATACAGCAAAATGGTCTGTATACTTTTTCTATTGCTATAAATACAAAAGGCGCTGACGAGATCTCTATCTCTCAGCGCCTTTGCTTTATGAATGGTATTCTATCAGTGTTCGGTTGAAATGTCAACTTTCTATTTATTAAAATTTTATATTTAATTAATACTTTTTTTGTAGAATTTTCACAAATATTAGTTCCTGCTTTTCCTCCTCAGAAGGACATACTCAGCGGTACATACGGGAATGCCCCGTTTTACCGACAAAATATGCCCTTCCTAGCTTATGTTCCCTATGAACTTATAATAAATCTTTACTTCCTGTATGCGAGATCGGAAGAGCACACGTCTGAACTCCAGTCACTAATACAGATC
>CANDMV010000198.1 GCA_947385875.1 uncultured Eubacterium sp.
ATTGGCAGTCCATTATTAAGTTTTTTATTATGTTCCCTTTGTACACCGTTGCAATAGTTATCTAATATATGTTTGCTCATCGTTTTCGCTTTAGATTGTAATATTTACAATACTTTCATATCTTGACGGCTGCCGTAAGTAAAAGGGCTATCTCTTACTGGCATAGGGGATAGCCTGATTGCTTAATACTAAACTATTAAGTTTCCGGTGACAGTCATCGGAAGAGCAAATACCCTTTGACTGTTTTTAAATTGAGAAAAGTAAGGTAGTGGAGCCAGCCGAGTAAAAATTGAATATCAGAAACTGATAACCCACAGGTGTAAAGTCTTATTAAATTATTAAGGTTCTGCACCTTTTTAATTTGCATAAATGCAAAAATCAAGCCCCAAAATAAAAAATCCAATCATATAAAGGAGAGATCATCATGTTCATATCAAAAACAGGATTAGACCAGAGAATAAAGAAAATCCGCAACCTAGAAAAGCTCCGTGTAAAAGTTGATGAAGCAATAGACCAGTTGAATTAGAAGTGATTGATTTTCTTCAGGAGAACCCGGAGTGTGAAGAACTGCCATCCCATAGGGATAATATTTTGAGTAAAAAAAGGAATTATTAAATGGCAGAAATTTATAATGAAATGCTGATTAAAAATGTCGATTGTGGTCTGCTATATTTTCAGATCAAAGATGATAAACTATTGATTTGTAGAAATGGTAAAGAAAAGGTATGAGAAGCAGATGAGCGTGTTTGACGGGATTGAGAAGAGTTATATCGAATATTTATACATATAGAATTTAGAATGGAAAAGTTTGGATTTGTGAGTTGAAAGTAAAAAGATTTGGTGGTATACTAAGCGCAGTATATCTATACTTATCGTTTTGGTTTTGTGCATAAATCAGAAAGGATGGGTGGATATGGGTAAATCATTAAAGGGGAAAGACATATAATGTAATACAGATTCAGATTTGATTGAAAAAAATGTTGCAAAACAGATCAATACAGTTATTACTAAGGAAGACAAGAAGGAAAGACGGCACAGTAACAGATAAGAATAAAATAACAACAGACTCTAAAACCCATAAAATAAAGGAGAACCCAGTCATATGGAACAGTACAAAAAAGAATTTATAGAATTTATGGTAGACAGTGATGTATTAAAATTTGGTGAATTTACATTAAAGAGCGGACGGAAATCCCCGTTTTTTATGAATGCGGGCAATTACGTGACCGGTACACAGCTGATGAAGCTTGGTGAATACTATGCAAAGGCAATCCATGATAATTTTGGAGATGATTTTGACGTATTATTTGGCCCGGCATACAAAGGAATTCCGTTGAGTGTTGCAGCTGCGATCGCGTATGCAAAATTATTTGGCAGGGAAATAAGGTACTGTTCGAATCGCAAGGAAGAAAAAGACCATGGAGATTCAGGCATTCTGCTGGGAAGCAGGCTTAAGGACGGCGATCGTGTGGTTATGATCGAGGATGTTACGACATCAGGAAAATCTATTGAGGAAACGTATCCGATTTTAAAGGCACAGGGAGACGTTCAGATTGTCGGACTTATTGTATCTGTAAACCGTATGGAAGTAGGAACAGGCGGCGTAAAGAGTGCACTTGATGAGATTATGGAGAAATATGGTTTTAGAGCAAATGCGATTGTTACGATGCAGGAAGTGGTACAGGAGCTGTATAATCGTCCGTATAAAGGAAAAATTATGATAAATGATACATTAAAAGGTGCGATTGATGCATACTATGAACAGTATGGTGTGAAATATACTCACGAGCGATAAAATTTTCTATACAGCTTACGGTATTCACGCTCATGAGTCCGTGTTACTGGCTAATTTTACTGCTCGTTAGTATAATCTGAGGATTTTAAATTGAGATATGAAAATCATAAAAAAGGGTATCGAATGGCAGCGTGGCTGTTGTTCGTCCTTTATCTAATATTAATGGTGTATTTTTTGTTTTTTGCTGAGAGTATGGGCCGCACTGAGGTGGGACAGGAGTATCATTATAACCTGCATCCATTCCGGGAGATTGGGCGTTTTATAAAATATTATCATATTATCGGGTTTTACGCAGTGTTTTTAAATCTGGCAGGAAATATACTTGCCTTTGTGCCGTTTGGACTGTTTTATCCGCTGCTGTCACGAAGAAACCGCAGTTTATGGAAGGTAACGCTGCTTAGCTGTGAAGTCAGTATTCTTGTGGAGGTTATTCAGCTGGTCACGAGGGTTGGAAGCTGCGATGTGGATGATATTATTTTAAATACTCTGGGCGGACTGCTTGGGTATCTGCTTTTTAAGGCAATATGGGTCTGGCATTGGAGAGGCAGGGAGGCCGTTTTAAATGAGAAGAAGAGCACGAGCTGATAAAAATTATAAATTTACTGAGAAAAGACATTCCGGAGTTGGGACAATGGCATTCGTACTCTCGTTTGTGCCGATGCTGCTATTTTTTTATGCTGTTTATATTTCCTTTTTGAGGGAAGGACAGGCACCGGAAAAAATTGGCTGTGTTGGAATCGGTGCAGTGGTTTTTGCGTTTTTAACGTTATATGTATCAGTCAGAGAAGCCCGAAAGGAAAATGTCATAAAAAGGGTGCCGGTTGCAGGTGCAGTGATGTCAGTGATGATGCTGGCAGGATGGATTACAGTGTATGTGTTAGGATGGGTCGGGCTGTGAGTGACCGGCAGGAAAGGTTAAGAAAGTAAACATGGATGCGCAATCTGCGCGCCGCCAACAATGAAAGTAGTGAGCGCATACGGACATTGTGCCCTGTGGGGATTCCTGGATTAAAATTGCTTCGCGATAGGACTTTTAAAGTAAACAGAAATGATAGGATGGGTCAGACTATGAATGATCAAGAAATTTATCAGGAAGAGAATGAAATATCGGCTGAGCGTTTTGAGCTGGTGCTGGAACGGATACGTCAGATGAAAGTAATGCCGGATACACCAGAGCGTTTTTCGGATTATTTTAGGCGGACAGCTGAGTTTATCCTGCTGACAGTCGGGGTGCTGAAGATGCAGCGTCAGGGGCTGCTTGATGGCCGTTCGATGGAAGAATGCGAGGATTTGAACAGACGTCTTTATGAAGACCTGATGCCTGATGATGGCAAAAATCAGACAGGATATGCATGCAGCTATGCGAACCCGGATTTTGCAGTCAGTCAGCTGGGAGAGGAATTTGGCGGGCTGCTGTGTTTTTTGTATGCGGAATGCCGTGCTATGATTGCATATGCATTTGAAGGCAGAGTGTTGGATCTGACGATTCTTATGGAGCTGTTTGTGGAAGTTTACACCCATTTCTGCGACCCGGAAGGCACAGATGAACGGGAAATTCGACATATTATATATTGGCATTTTCATGATTACAGTGAGATTATAGTAACGAGGAGTGTTCGTGAAAGTATCGATCCGCAGCTGGACTTCTTTACAGATCTTGTGCTGCACGCAGATTTGAATGATCTGACTTATCTGTATCGTTATGGGGAATATATTTCTGAAAATGAGCGTAGAACGGCACAGTATCTGGCAGGTCTGCCCAAGAGCCAGATTCAGGCGATGGCGGATACGTTTACAGAAGGCTATCGGATTGGCTTTGAAGTGACGAATAAAGATATTTCGAAGAAAAAATCGGTCAGCATTCATTATGCAGCCGGATTTGAACGGGTTGTCAAAAAGGTGATTGAAAATTTTGCCAGAATGGGTCTTTCACCGATTATATTTCGTGACGCAGTGTCTTCCATGAGCGGGCGCGGACATGGAAAGCGGGGATGTTATACGACCTCAGTGAACCGTCAGTATGATTTTGACCACCGCAATGACAGTGCATATTATCTGGATAAAGCATTTGTTGAACGCAGGCTGGAGGTGCTGCGTACTGCTTATGAGACATACAAAGACCTGGCAGCGGTATATGGCGGCCCGGCAGTTCAGGAAGTATTTGGCGAGGTGCCGTTTGCACCGATAAATAAAAAGACTGCCGCGCACTATAATGAAAAACAGCAGAAGCTGAATGTCTATTACGCGAATCAGTCAGGACAGATTACCAGCCGTTATATCAAGGGTGAGGAGCGCAGCTTTACGATTATAGCTTATCCGGTTCCGGCTATTGAAATTCCAAGCAGAACGCCGGCTCAGGCAGAAGCATTATGCGGGGAATTATCTGCTCATTCCAAGGATAAATTGAGCCGGGCAGTGAAAAAAATATCCTACGAGGAGATCTTTGACGAAACGGTAAAATTAAATACGCTGGACTATATGCTTTACCGCAGGATGCAGCAGTGTTTGATTGATGTACTGGACAAGGCGCGTCAGGTGCACATTACGGGCAGAAATGGAAATCATACAGACCTTACTGTGTCGATCTGGCAGCTTGAGAATCCACAGAAGCAGACGGCATTTGAAAACTGTGTTGCGGATGTGAATATTCCGGTCGGCGAAGTATTTACGTCGCCGGTGCTGAAAGGTACATCAGGAGTACTGCATGTGACAGGTGTATATCTCAATGATTTGTTTTATAAGGAACTAGAGATTCATTTTACAGATGGAATGATTACGGATTATACCTGTGCGAATTTTGAAGAGGAAGCGGAGAACAGGCGCTATATATATGAAAATATTTTGATGCAGCATGAGACACTGCCGTTGGGTGAATTTGCGATTGGCACAAATACCACAGCTTATCGTATGGCAAGGGATTATCAGATAGCTGACAGGCTGCCGATTCTGATTGCGGAAAAGACAGGACCGCATTTTGCAGTGGGAGATACCTGTTATTCTCATGCGGAAGATACGGCGGTATATAATCCAGACGGAAAAGAAATTATGCCGAAGGATAATGAATTGACGCTGGCACGCAAGGAAGATGCGTCAAAAGCGTATTTTAACTGCCATACGGATATTACAATACCATATGACGAGTTGGATAAAATTACGGCAGTTCTGCCGGATGGCAGCTGCGCTGATGTCATACGAGACGGAAGATTTGTTGTTCCGGGTACAGAAGAATTGAATGTGCCGCTTGAAGAATGAATGGCAGGACAATTCTTTTTGTCAGGCGAAGATTCGTCGAGAGGACACTGAGTGATTTACAGTGGAAATAACGAATAGACAGAATAGATAGAATGATTAGGATGGAGGATTTACGAATGGCAAAAGTAGGAATTGTAATGGGTTCTGATTCAGATCTGCCGGTTATGGCAAAGGCAGCAGATGTGCTGGAGGAACTGGGTATTGAGTACGAAATGAAGATTATTTCCGCTCATCGGGAGCCGGATGTGTTTTTTGAATATGCAAAGACCGCAGAAGAAAAGGGATTTAAGGTTATTATTGCAGGTGCCGGGATGGCGGCACATCTGCCGGGCATGTGCGCAGCGATCTTTCCGATGCCGGTTATCGGGATTCCAATGCATACGAGTTCTCTGGGCGGCAGAGATTCGCTGTATTCTATCGTACAGATGCCGAGCGGCATTCCGGTAGCTACGGTGGCGATTAACGGGGGAGCAAATGCCGGACTTCTGGCGGCTAAGATTTTGGCAGTGTCTGATGATAACCTGCTTAAAAGGTTAAAAGATTACTCGCAGAATATGAAAGAGCAGGTGCAGGCAAAGGATGCGAAGCTGCAGGAAATAGGATATAAAAATTACGGAAAATAATGAAAGAATGCTGAAGCGAAGCTTACGAACATAACCTGAGCATCGGCAGGTAAAAATGCTTTCATAATCGGCAAAAAGAACACATAATTAAATATAGCAGATAGCTGACTGGAAGTATCTCTGAAGGAAAGATAAAATCTGAAAATCAATTTACCGCTGGATAGGTAGATTCTTTTGAGTGAAGTTTTGTCAGAAGAGCTATTGATTTCAGCGGTAATTTATTTTCAAGACTTTCAATAGAAAGGCGGAAAATATGGGAACGACATTAAATGATACTCCAAGTGCGGAGCGTACACATATCACATTTTTTGGCAGGATGAACAGTGGGAAATCTTCTCTGGTCAATGCGCTGGCAGGGCAGGAGATGTCGATTGTATCTAAGGTCAGCGGTACGACGACGGATCCGGTGAAAAAATCGATAGAAATACATGGAATCGGACCCTGTGTCTTAGTAGATACAGCGGGATTTGATGACACAGGTGATCTCGGCGGCATGAGGGTTTCGCTTGCTAAAAAAGCAGCACAGCAGGCAGATCTGGCGGTGATGGTATTTGTGGATGATTCGGAGAAAGAACCGCTGAATCAGGATTCTGGTTTTGTATATGAAAGATTGTGGATGGATCTGCTGCAGAAAAGGGATACGCCTATGGTTCTTGTTATCAATCAAAGAGGACAGAATGGGAATTCTCAAAATCTGGCAGAAAAAATAAAAGCAGAATTTCAAAAAAAACCTCTGATTGTGAATGCATTGACGAAAGAAGGAATAGAGGAGCTGAAAAAGGAACTGGTATCGGCAGCTCCGGGAAAGGAAGCAGAGCGTTTTATTACGGGGGATTTATTATGTGAAGAGGATGTCGTGCTGCTTGTAATGCCGCAGGATCTTCAGGCACCTAAAGGGCGGCTGATTCTACCGCAGGTGCAGACGCTGAGAGAGCTTTTGGATAAAAAATGTACAGCTGTGTGTACGACAGCAGATAAGCTGGAAAAGTCACTGGCAGCTTTCAAGCAGCCTCCAAAGCTGATTATTACAGATTCGCAGGTGTATAAGACTGTATATGAAAAAAAGCCGGTACAAAGTATGCTGACTTCTTTTTCCACATTGTTTGCAGCATATAAGGGAGACATTCGTTATTATGTGCAGGGGGCCAGAGTCATAGGTCAATTAAAGCAGACCGATCAGGTGCTGATCGCTGAATGCTGTACTCACGCACCTTTAGATGAAGATATCGGCCGGGTTAAGCTGCCGCGCCTGCTGCGCAAAAAAGTCGGTGAAGAGCTGAAAATAGATGTGGTGTCCGGGATGGATTTTCCGTCGGATTTGACTGGGTACAGACTGGTTATACAATGCGGAGCGTGTATGTTTAACCGTAAATATGTAATGTCCAGAGTAGAAGCAGCGAAGAGCCAGGGCATACCGATGACAAATTATGGGATAGCCATTGCGTATTTAAATGGCATTCTAGATCAGATCGAATTGACATATTTTGATAAATAATATATGAAAGAGAGCAGGATTATGAGCAGCCAAAATAATTTTCATATATATTGATGAAATGGTATGTGAAAGTATACTTGAATATAAAGACAGTCCTTTGTTTAAGCCGGATGAAACTGGAATCTATGGTATGCTTTCTTATGTAAAGATTCAGTATAGCGAATATCCAGTGGTGGGTATCTGCTGTCTGGAAGATGCAGATGAAACAGCGATTATTATGAGGCATTGATTACATTGGGGCAGAAATGATGTTCATCATTGATAGAGTATGAAAGCAAGGAATATAGGGTGCACTGAATGAGCATGTTTTTGTTAATGATATACCATATTTTGTTGGATCTTACTTGAAAAAATATTAATCCTGAATTATTCATGGAGTAACAGCATTAACTGCTGAAACCCGCATAGTTACT
>CANDMV010000199.1 GCA_947385875.1 uncultured Eubacterium sp.
TAACTATAAATTCCTTGATTTTTTAAGGAAAATCACTTGACAATATAGGGAGGGAAAAAGCGTGGAACGGTCTGAAATAAAGGCTTTTATTGCAAAACGTGCGGCAAAGGAACTTCATGATGGGGATACTGTTAATCTTGGAATCGGACTGCCGACTATGGTACCGCAGTTTTTGCCGGATGATGTCCATGTAACGCTGCAGTCGGAAAACGGCATTCTCGGCACAGCGGCAGTGGACGAATGGACACACAGCCCGCTGCATGTCGTAGATGCAGGCGGTGCGCCTTCTGCGGTAGCGGCAGGCGGTGCTTTTATTGATTCTGCGGCATCTTTTGCCATGATTCGCGGAGGACATGTGGATGCAACGATTTTGGGAGGACTGGAAGTAGACGCAGAAGGTTCTCTGGCAAACTGGATCATTCCTGGTAAAAAATGCCTGGCATGGGAGGAGCTATGGATCTTCTGGTAGGTGCCAAAAAAGTTATTATCGCGATGGAGCATACGGCAAAGGGAGCGCCTAAGATCTTAAATAAATGCCGGCTGCCATAAGCGGCATCGCGGCGATTGCAGAGGAAGAAGGTGTGGAACTAAAAGATATTAATAAAGGCGCACGCAAGCATGGTATTTTCGGGTGTGTTAAAAAATATTAAAGGAGTCGTACAGGATAAGGTACATATGCAGATGCATCAGCAGAACCTGACAATGGCTATGATGGATGTATGGAGCGCATGTCGTGCAGACATCAATATCATGGATGCCATGCATGCCGCAAGCGGTTACAGCCCTCATATGCCGGTGCCGATTGATACCAATATGATTCTGGGCTCGAAAGACCCGGTTGCGATTGAATGTGTGGCATGTGAAGTAACAGGCATTGACACCAGCTGTGTAGATTATTTTAAGGTTGCGGAAGAAACAGGGCTTGGAAATTATAGTCTAGAGGATATAGAAGTCGTAGGCGTTTCCATTTCAGACAATGAGATCGTTTGACTGGCAGAGGATCTTGCCGGGGGACTGATGGTTACGGCACCGTCAGAAAAAGATTTTCGTGATCCGAAGATCGGAAAATATGTTGATAAATACTTTAAAGGTGTCTCAGATGTATCTACAGAAAACCGACTCAAAATATTAAGGCTGATTGAGAATCTGGCACTGGGCACGGCAGCGGTCGGATATAGGACAGAGTCTATGCACGGCGCTGGTTCACCACAGGCGCAGCGGATCATGATCCAAAGGCAGGGGAATCTGGAGGAAAAGAAAAAACTTGCAAAAGCGATTGCTCATATTAAGGAATAGGAGCTAATAATTATAGTGAAAAATTATGGGCAGGAGAATAGTATGAATCGTTCTCCTGCCTTGTTACAATTTATACAAATGGAACTGATGGATGTACTGGATTGTTATTTATCAGGCAGCTGCATATAATAAAATGAAATATCTAAAAAAGAGTATATGCTTTATGATGGTCAGCGTAGTACATAAGAATGAATAAGCTATTTAATGTGCATTTGATAAAGAGGTAATGAATATGGAATTAAAAATGGAAATCAATCAAAAACAGATATTATCGCAGCATATGGTTCAGTCAATGGAGATTTTGCAGATGAGTGCACAGGAATTAGAAGCATACATTGAAAATCTGGCTGTGGAAAATCCTGTGATTGAATTTCCAGATATTCATTCTGAACAGACGGATGCAGCACAGATGGAACTGCAGCGCAGGCTGGACTGGCTGGAGTCTGCGGATTGGCAGAACAAAGTATATTATCAGCAGGAACGTACTTCACACAGTATAGAGGACCGCTGGCATGATTTTTATGAATCGGAAGAAACACTGAGTGAATATCTGTTGTCTCAGCTTCTGCTTGCAGATTACAGCGGCAGTGAACGTGCGGTCATAGAATTCTTGATTTTTTCACTGGATTCCCGCGGTTATTTTATGGATGAGATTTTATCTGTGGCCGATCGTTTGAAAGTGCCTGGACAGATGGTACAAAAGCTGCTTGGAGATCTTCAGGCTCTGGAGCCGGCAGGAGTAGGGACTAGAGATTTAAAAGAATGCTTATTACTGCAGATTGACCGGAAAAAGGTAGAATATGAGATAGTCAGGTCTGTGATTAAAAATCATCTGGGTGATCTGGCTAAAAATCATCTTGCAGAAATCGCAAAAAAGCTCCATATCACTATGGATGAAGTTTTAAAAGCCTGCGAAATCATCCGTTCACTTAATCCCAAGCCGGGAAATTTCTTTAATAATCGAGAGAGGTTTTGTTATGTTATTCCAGATGCGGTTGTGGTTAAGATGGGGGAACAGTTCGATGTCATTCTCAATCAAAGCCGGCATCCCGATTTTACAATAAATAATTATTATCGTGAAATGATACGTTACACGAAGGATACAGAAACGAAAAAATATCTTCACGAAAAGATACAGCAGGCACAGTGGGTATCAAACTGCATCAAACAGCGAACGTCTATTTTTTCTAAAATCATGCGTATACTGTTAGAAATCCAGTATGATTTTTTTGCTGCGGGATAGGATCGAAGCGTCCTATGAAATTGTCCGATCTTGCTGATGAGCTTGGCGTGCATGAGTCTACGGTCAGCCGTGCAATGCGTGGAAAGTATCTGCAGTGTTCCTTTGGAATATTTCCGTTGAATTATTTTCTGACTTCAGCTGCTGCAAAAACGAGTGACGGAGAAGAAGTAAAGACACCGGAACAGATCAAGGCGCTGATTCAGGAGATCGTAGATCATGAGGATAGAAAAAAACCATACAGTGACCAGGCAATCAGTAAGAAGCTGGAGCAGTATCATATTAAAATCTCAAGAAGAACAGTAAATAAATACCGGACTGAGATGGGTCTGCCGGATAAAAGCGGACGAAAGATGTGGACAGATTAAATGAAACACGATATTATTTGTGATACGAGCTGCATTTTGTTATAATGTATAAGCATGGTATATGCGAGAGGAGTCCGTGATATGGAAAAAATAGGTGAAGATTCGATGATAAGTGTATATGTGATGCAGGGACAGTTAAAGTCAGAATATAAAACTACGGAAAAAAAGACGATTTTAAAATTACTTCAGGAGAGCGGAGCTTATCATATTCAGGCACTCTGTGGAGGGGGCGGAACATGCGGCAAATGTCTTGTCAAAGTAAAGACCGGGCAGGAAACCCGGAATGTTCTGGCCTGTCAGACGCAGATTTGTGATGATATGTGCATTATTTTGGAATCGGAATCCCAGATGGCAGTCGCTGAAAACGGAGCATGTATGCATTATCCGGCAGATGGAGTGCATACGCTTGCAGCGGCTTGTGATATTGGTACTACGACGGTTGTCTGTCATTTGCTGGATGGAAGAAGCGGAGAGCGTCTTGCGACGGTCAGCGCGCCAAATGCGCAGCGTGTTTTTGGTGCGGACGTGGTTTCACGTATACAAGCTTCCGCGGATGGAATGCTAGGACAGATGCATGATGCGGTGATTGAACAGCTGAATGGAATGCTGTCCGAATTGTGTGAGACAGCGGGAGTCGGACGCAAGATCGATTATCTGGCGGTTGCCGGAAATACTGTGATGTGTCATATTTTAGCAGGACTGGCACCGGATTCAATTGGCACTGCTCCGTTTACCCCGCAGTCTTTGTTCGGCGAGGAAATGGATGGCGCCGCAATAGGGCTGGAGCACATCGACAAGGTATATATAGCTCCGGCAGCGGCAGGATATGTCGGCGGGGATATTACGGCCGGAATGCTTTCTATTGGAATGGATACATCTGGACGAAATGAGCCTGCTGCTATGGAAACAAATATGAGAGCATCTGCAGACATGGGGACAAAATCGAAAGCATCTGCAGACATGGAGACAAAATCAAATGTGCCTGTTGACAAGAGGGCAGTTTCGAATGTACCTGACAGCGGGGAGAGATTGTTTGTAGATATTGGAACAAATGGAGAGATCGTATTAGGCAGTAATGGAGACTATTTATGCTGTGCCGCTGCCGCGGGCCCGGCATTTGAGGGCGCGCAGATCACACTTGGAATGCCGGCTTGTACCGGGGCTGTATCGAAAGTGTGGGTGGAAAACGGCAGGATACGGGTTTCGGTAATTGGAGGAGGAGAAGCGGAAGGAATCTGCGGATCTGGATTGGTCGATGCACTGGCAGTTTTTTTAAAAGCGGGGCTGATGGACGCTACAGGCTGTGTGACTGAAAAATCTGAAGCTGGACAGCCGTATGATTCATATATCGGAGTTCAGGGTGAAGGTGCCTGCATTTATCTGACGGATAAAGTGTATGTCACTCAGGCGGACATCCGTCAGATGCAGATGGCAAAAGCAGCCATTGCGGCGGGTATCCAGATACTATTAAAAGAACGCGGGATATCTGACAGCCAAGTCGGGGAGCTGGTGCTGGCAGGCGGTTTTGGCAGTTTTTTAGATCTGGAAAATGCGGCTGCAGTCGGCCTGATACCAAAAAAATTGCTTCTGATCGCCCGCTCCGTCGGCAATGCGGCGGGAGAAGGAGCTGTATCAGCAGCTCTTTCGATTCAGGCAAGGGAGAAGCTGACACATATTCAGAACAAGCTGAAATATATAGAGCTGTCTGCTCATCCGCTATTTTTTGATGAATATATAGAGCAGATGGAGTTTTAGCAGCGGATGGTTGATATTTCATTTTAAACAAGATACAATAACAGCAGGCATAGAACGGAGGTGTTGCTATGGCGGGGAAAGTAGCAATAGGGATTCAAGATTTTAGTACTATTATTGAAAATAACTGTTTTTATGTGGATAAGACAGATTTCATAAAAGAATGGTGGGAGAATCTGGATACGGTTACTCTGATTACCCGTCCGCGCAGATTCGGAAAAACTCTTACAATGAGTATGACGGAACAATTCTTTTCTTTCAAGTATTCAGGAAGAAGTGATTTGTTTGAGAATCTTAAGATCTGGAAGGATGAAAAATATAGAAAGCTTCAGGGCGCTTATCCCGTTATTTTTCTTAGCTTTGCGAATATTAAAGGCGGCAGTTTTGAAACTGTGAGGAAAAAAATATGCCAGGAGATTGTAAATTTGTATGAAGATCACAGATACCTGTTAAATGGCGGTCTTTTTATGGACGGCAGTGCAGAATATTTTAATAGAGTTTCTATAGATCTTGATAATGCGGATTTGGAAGCGGCGTTAGGCCAGCTATCCAGATATTTATACAAATATTATGGTAAAAAGGCCGTTATTCTATTAGATGAATACGATACGCCGATGCAGGAAGCTTACGTAAACGGATACTGGGATGAGATGGCAGTTCTTATGAGGGGGCTTTTCAACTCTGCTTTTAAAACAAATCCATATTTAGAGCGGGGGCTGCTAACGGGTATTACGAGAATAAGCAAGGAGTCTATTTTTTCAGATTTAAATAACCTGGAAGTTATCACAACGACATCCGGAAAATATTCAACTGCATTTGGGTTTACAGAGAAAGAAGTATTCCATGCATTAGATGAATATGGTCTGCAGAATGAAAAAAAGAAGGTCAGGGAATGGTATGATGGTTTTCGGTTTGGAAATAGTGATACAATTTATAATCCGTGGTCTATCATAAATTTTCTTGATAAAAGAAAATTTATGAATTACTGGACGAATACAAGTTCCAATAGCCTGATAGGGAAATTAATTTTGGAAGCCGGTCCGGAAGTGAAAATAGTAATGGAGGATCTCATTCGAGGGGATGCATTCAGCACATATATTGATGAAGAGATTGTATATAATCAGCTGGAGCATAATGAGAATGCGATATGGAGTCTGCTTTTGGCAGGCGGATATTTGAAGGCTGTTGAAAATATAGAAGATGATGAATATGGAATGAAATATAAACTCATGCTTACTAATTTAGAAGTTAAGAAGATGTTTTTAAAGATCATTCAAGGCTGGTTTTCGGATGGAAGAACAGAATATAACCATTTTGAAAAAGCATTGCTATCTGGCAGTCTGAAGGAAATGAATATTTATATGAATAAGATATCTCTGAATACATTCAGTTATTTTGATACTGGGAGAAAAGCTTCGGAAACATCAGAGCCGGAACGGTTTTACCACGGTTTTGTGCTGGGGCTGTTGGTCAATTTGCAGAAGAGGTATGAAGTGACTTCCAACAGGGAAAGCGGATATGGAAGGTATGATGTCATGCTTACTCCGTTAGATGTGAAAAAAGATGGAATTATTTTAGAGTTTAAGGTGCTGGATGACGAATGTAGTCTTGATGATACAGTGAAAGCAGCGCTGAAGCAGATCATGGAACAGAAGTACGCGTCTGCATTAGAAACAAAAGGGATCAACCGGAGCAAAATTAGGATTTATGGATTTGCATTCAGCGGAAAGAAGGTATTAATAGATGGAGGGTATCTTAATGAAGTCTGGAGTCTGCTGGGTCCATCTGTGAAGTGAATCGGGATGAAACGATTTGCCGTTGTTAGGATTGGAAAAAGGAGCTTATAGGATTCCTAATATCCAAAGAATGTATCGCCGGAGTGAAAATCAGGTAGGAGAACTGGCAGTCTCACTGCTGCTGCTGTAACACCCTATATGTAACAGTTCAGATAGGGTGTTACATTGTAGATAGCCGGACGCTGGGTGAGGGGAGCGGGACCATCTTCCTGTGACTTTTCCAGAATGATAAGAATCCCTAAGCATTCTGCTTTTACGCTGTGACACCGGACGGTCGCGGCACCTAGTCCGCCCCGGCCTAAGGCCGGAAGCTAGAGGTGCCGCGACCGTCCGGTGCCACAGCGCAGATGCAGAATGCTTAGGGCTTCTTGCATTCTGGAACGGACGCAGACAGGCCGCCCAAATTCCCTCTCTCAGCGTCCGCACAGCCAAAACGTAACGCTCTATCTGAACTGTTCCCCCCCCTATATGTAAAAAAAGTATAAAATCTCTTGACATCTGAATGATTTTCTATATAATTAGATAAAACAAAATATTTCAAGATAAGGCAATGAATGCTTCTTGAGCCGGAAGCATATTTTTTATCATTGAAGTCTAGCACTCGTGGAGCAAGAGTGCTAATAAGACTGTTCGATACATAACTGCCTATGTGAAATCTAACATTCTTTGAATTTCTCTGCCATAAATAGTGAAGTTAATTCAACATATTTAGCAATGTATGATTATTGAAAAATGTTCTTTTTTTTTCGGTAATATATTACTTTCAAAAGTTCACAAAGTCGTAAATTCCACTGTAAACCTACATGCGCAATTTGCTGTCTCTAAGAATAAACACCGTGTTCGCATTTTGGGTCGCCAGATGAAAATTGTTCTGCAATAGGATTAAATATGACAGATTCTTTATATCGCTATAAGCGGTTTAATTACTTTACTAAAAAAGAAGCATTAAGAAAAGTAATTACATACAAATTGAATTTATAAATATAAAGCTGCAAGATCTAAAAAAGTTATTATTAAAAGCATTCTGGTGATATGTCAAGAACTTTTTGAAAAAGATTTTGACATGTTTTT
>CANDMV010000200.1 GCA_947385875.1 uncultured Eubacterium sp.
TTTCGACGATACGATACAGCACGCAGGAGTCATTGTAGGACTGGGAGGAATCTGCGGGGAAGGATTTCAGGGATTTCCAAAGGAAAACGGCGGATACCAGAACCGTATTTTCTGTCCGCAGGATTATAGTGCGGTAACGGCAGCCTGCATGATGACGAAAAAAAGTGTGTTTGAAGAAGTCGGCGGGATGGATGAGAACCTGCAGATTGCATATAATGACATTGACTACTGTCTGAAAGTAAGGGAGACAGGAAGACTGGTTGTATACAACCCGTTTGCGATGCTGCATCATTATGAATATAAATCAAGAGGGATCGAAAATACCGCGGAGAAGCTGGCGAGGTATCATAAAGAAGTGGATTTATTTACGACGAGGTGGGCGGATTTAATTAACGTCGGAGATCCTTATTATAATCCTAACTTAACAAAAAGGTATCAGGACTTTTCTCTAAGGAGGATAGAGCTGCTGCAGTAGATAATGATAATATAAAAGTTCCGCTCATCTTCAATCGGGCGGGATAATTTAAACCATCCGCTTGAAAGTCCGTAAGAATATTGATAATAGAAGTAAAAAGGAGAATTCTGTAATGAAAGGAATTATACTTGCCGGAGGCTCCGGCACGAGGCTATATCCGCTTACAAAATCAATTTCCAAGCAGATTATGCCGGTATATGACAAACCGATGATCTACTATCCGCTGTCTACGCTGATGCTGGCAGGAATTCGGGATATATTAGTGATATCTACGGAAAGGGATCTGCCGATTTTTCAGGATTTGTTTGGGGACGGAAGCCAGCTGGGACTGAATATGTGCTATGCCGTGCAGACAGAACCGCGCGGGCTTGCAGATGCATTTTTAATCGGAGAACAGTTTATTGGTAATGATACGGCAGCTCTCGTGCTTGGAGATAATATATTTTATGGGCAGAGCTTTTCGAGAGTCCTGCAGTCTGCTGCCAGCCTGACGGAAGGAGCAGTCATCTTTGGCTATTATGTCAGAGATCCTAGGGAATATGGTGTAGTTGAATTCGATGAAAATGGAACAGCCCTTTCGATTGAAGAAAAACCAGAGCATCCGAAGTCTAATTATGCGGTGCCTGGGCTGTATTTTTATGACAATCAAGTGGTAGAAATCGCCAAAAATGTAAAACCTTCGGCAAGAGGCGAGATCGAGATTACATCAGTAAACAGTGAGTATTTAAATAGGGGAAAGCTTAAGGTAGAGACGCTGGGAAGAGGCTTTGCATGGCTGGATACCGGAACACATGATTCCTTGTTGGATGCGGCGGATTTCGTGGCAGCCGTTCAAAAGCGACAGGGACGGTATATCTCCTGCATCGAAGAGATCGCTTACAAATGCGGTTTCATAGATAGAGAACAGCTCATTTCTTTGGCGCAGCCACTGTTAAAAACAAATTATGGACAGTATTTAATGGATATCGCACAGGGACTGTAGCTGGATGCAAGGATGAGAAGGAAGCGGAACAGAAAAAGGAGTATAAAATGGGAAAGATAAAAGTAACTCCATGTGAAATTGAGGGGCTGTTGGTAATTGAGCCGACTGTATTTGGAGATGCTCGTGGATATTTTATGGAGACATATAATTATAATGACTTTAAAGAAGCGGGTATTGATCTGCAGTTTGTTCAGGACAATCAGTCTGCTTCGAAAAAAGGCGTGCTGCGTGGACTGCATTTTCAGATTAACTATCCGCAGGATAAGCTGGTACGTGTGATTCGCGGGGAAGTATTTGATGTGGCGGTTGATCTGCGCAGAGGATCAAAGACATATGGAAAGTGGTATGGAGTCACGCTGTCCGAAGAAAATAAAAAACAGTTCTTTATTCCGAAGGATTTTGCGCATGGATTTGTCGTATTATCCGATTATGCAGAATTTGCTTATAAATGTACGGACTTCTATCATCCGAATGATGAGGGCGGACTGATTTATAACGATCCAGAGATCGGGATTCAATGGCCGATACCGGATGATATGGAGCTGATTATGGCTGACAAGGATAAGCATTGGGGAGGACTTCGTGAATTCACTAAGACATACCGCCTTTAAGTATATATCCATAGAGTTATCAATGGACAAAGAAAAGTGATCGAAAGTACTTCGCGCTGGGTAAATGTAAGGTATAGCACAAATAATATGGTAAGGGTATGTTTAAAAGAGAAAAAATAGGGAATTCACTGCTTTATTTATTGGATTCAGATCGTATAGAATCAGATCTAAAATCAGATCTGGAAAAAATCAATATACGCAATTATGGATGCAATGAAACGGAAGAGGAGCTTCAGCTGATCGAAGACATTGTCGGCCATTATGATGAAGCTGATTACCACAGTCAGATTACGGAGCGAGTCAGCTGGGCTGCGATGTACCAGTTAGCAGAAACCAGAGCAAATATTATAGATTGGTTAAATATTCCGCATCAGGCTGAGGTACTGGAGCTGGGTGCAGGCTGCGGAGCTATTACGAATGTGCTGTTAAAAAAAGGCGCACATGTTACCTGTCAGGAAGAGAATCTGCGTTATAGCAGAATGAATGCAGCCCGTCATAAGCAGGCAGGAATTACAGTTTATGCCATGCCGTTTACACAATGTGAGGCGCAGCTGGCAAAGGATTATGATGTGATTGTTTTCATCGGTGTTCCGCTTGTCAAAGGAAATGCAGAGGCTGTGCTTCGGAAGCTGCGCGGGCATTTAAAGCCGCAGGGAATGCTGATTCTTGCTACGGAAAATAAATTTGGATTGAAGTACTGGGCGGGGAATAAAGAAGTCCATACGCACAGATATTTTGCGGGACTGGAAAATGCTGGGATTCAGCTGTATTCCGGGAAAGCGCTGAGAGAGCTGTTGGCACAGACAGGGTTCGAGCAGCAGGAGTTTTACTATCCATATCCTGATTACCGCTTTACACAGGATCTTTTTTCGGACAGGCATCTTCCGAAAAAAGGCGAATTAACATATAATATAGCAAATTATGAGGATGACCGCATTCTGGTCTTTGATGAGCAGAAGGTGTATGACAGTATTATAGAGGAAGGGCAGTTTCCGTTTTTTTCTAATTCGTATTTATGTCTGGCAGGAGGGGAGGCCGTGCGGCAGGAGGTGGATTATGTCAGATACGCCGCTGACCGCAGCAGAGAACACGCGGTCCGCACAGATATAAGAGGAAATTGTGTATTCAAGTGTCCGATGTATCCTCAGGGGGCTTCGCATGTGGCGCATATTGCCAAAGCATATGAGAAGCTGTGCGGGCAGTATGAGGATACAGATTTAAAATTCAACCGCTGTAAGCTGCATACGAAGGAAAACGGAGAGATTTATGCCGAGTTTGAATTCATTCAGGCACAGGCCCTGCAGGCGCAGATCGAACATGCTGTGGCAGCGGATGATATGAATAGAGTCTTTGACATACTGCACAGGATGGTGCGTTATATCAGAAACAGCAGAAAAACTGTGCCGTTTGCAGTTACGGATGATTTTTTAGAGGTATTTGGAGAAGTAGAGGGAGTGTCGGCACTGCAGGGAGCAGTATGCAGTGAAGTATCGGATGCTGACCTGATTCTGCCGAATATTTTGGCAGGAGAAGACGGGACTTGGAATGTGATTGATTATGAATGGACATTTTTCTTTCCGATTCCGCAGAATTTTGTGATTTACCGGACATTATTTTTCTTAAATCATGAGAATCCAGAGCATACCAGTCTTTCGATGGAGCGGCTGCTTGATGACGCGGGGATTTCACAGGAAGAAGCGGAGATCTATGCGCGGATGGAAGAAGCATTTCAGCGCTATGTAACGGGCGGACTAGTGCCATATCGGGAAATGGTAAATCTGTTGAAGCGCAGGTTTTTAAATATCACAGAATTAAAAGAAGAGTTTGACCGTGTTTTGGAATATAATGAACTGCTGAGAGGACGCGGCTTTTGGAAAATAGCCAGAACTATCAAGAAAAAACTGACAGGGAACTAAATCTATGGGACAGACGAATTCAAAAGTACAATATAAGCGTTTCATCATGCTGCTGGGGACAATGCTGATTGTAGCAGTGGAAACGGCGATGTTTGCCTGTTTGTGGTATAATTACTATGCAAATCGTGAATTAAAGCATATGCGTAAATATTTCCGGTATTTCTATTATTACCGGAGAGGACACTGGACAGTTATTATCCTATATGCGCTTGTGTTAGTCTTATTTATGAAAGTACTTGGCGGCTTTCGGGTAGGCTATCTGCGTAATCTGGATGTGTTTTATTCACAGATTTTATCTGTAATTGCTACGAATGCGGTCGAATACCTGCAACTTGCTCTGATTGCTAAATGGAAATTTCTGCAGTTTTCTACGCCGATTGCGATGCTGGCGCTGCTGCAGATGGCAGTCGGTATTTTGTGGATTATTGCAATGCGTACAGTGTACGCAAGGCTGTATCCGCCGCATGAGATGCTGTTAATCTATGGAGATATCAGCCCGAAAGCGCTGATCCGCAAGCTTCAGTCCAGAGGAGATAAATATCAGGTCAAAGAGACGATGCATTTAAAAGAAGGCATCCAAGCGATTTTGGAAAAGATTCCGCAGTATGAATCCATTATAATAGGAGATATTCCATCGCATGAGCGCAATTTGTTCTTGAAATTTTGTTTTGAACACAACATCCGCTGTTATTCTGTGCCTAAAATATCAGATATTATGATTATCAGCGCTTCAGAGATCAATTTATTCGACTCGCCGCTGCTGCTGTTCCGTAATCATGGACTGACATTTGGGCAGAGCGTAGTAAAACGTGCAATGGATATCATGATCGGACTTGTAGGATGCATTCTGGCATCTCCGTTTATGATTATCATTGCGGCAGCGATCAAGCTGTATGACGGAGGGCCGGTCTTATATTCGCAGGAGCGTCTGACAAAAGACGGAAAGCCGTTTCAGATTTATAAATTCCGCAGCATGATTATGGAATCTGAAAAACGGGGAGCAAGGCTTGCGAGTGAGCATGATGACAGAATTACGCCGGTGGGTAAGGTAATCCGCAGGCTGCATGTGGATGAACTTCCGCAGCTGTTTAATGTGTTGATAGGCGACATGTCTTTTGTGGGGCCGAGACCAGAGCGTGAGGAGATCACAAAGGAATATGAACAGAGCATCCCGCAGTTTCGGTTCCGGCTAAAAATGAAAGCGGGGCTTACCGGATATGCACAGGTATACGGCCAGTATAATACGGTGCCGTATGATAAATTAAAATTAGATTTGACTTATATAGAAAATTATTCATTTTGGCTGGACATCAAGCTGATCCTGCTGACCGTTAAAATATTGTTTCAGAAAGAAAAATCGGAGGGTGTGGATGACAGCCAGAAGACAGCGTTAAAGAGCGAAAAGACTTAGAAATCAGTAACATTCGCTATATGTATTCACGAGCAATAACATTTTCTTGAATTATGAAATGCAAAATTAATGAGAGAGAAACACAGCAGTATGAACGAAAAAGAGCAAGCGGAAACAGAAGTTACATGCAAAATTAATGAGAGCGGGAAGTACGGCAGTATGAGCGGACAGAATGAATTAAAACATATAAATGAAAAAGCTCCTGTTATATCGGTGATTATGCCGGCCTATCAGGCAGGCTGTTATATCGGGCAGGCAGTCACTTCTGTCCTAAAGCAGACATGCTCTGAATCATGGGAGCTGCTGATTATTGATGATTGTTCTACAGATGATACTGCGCAGATTGCCAGCGGGTTTACGACAGATCCCCGAATCCGTTATATTCGCCAGACGCATAACCAGGGCGCTGCAGCAGCGCGAAACCGTGGCATTCACATGGCACGGGGGAAATATGTGGCGTTTCTGGATGCGGATGACTGGTGGGATCCCGATAAGCTGAGACAGCAGATGAGGTGCATTGCCCGTACTGGGGCAGTGTTATGCTGTACGGGCAGGGAACTGATGCAGCCGGATGGCACTTCTACAGGACGTGTGATCGCAGTGCCGAAGCAGATTACATATCAGATGCTTATGCGCACTAACGTAATTCCATGCGGCTCAGTCGTGCTGCGTACAGATCTAGCCAGAGAATTTGGCTTTGTCCATGATGAATATCATGAGGATTATATTTTATGGCTTAGAATATTAAAAAAATATAAGCTGGCTGTGGGCGTAAATATACCGGCGCTGAAATGCCGGCTGAGTGTGGGCGGCAAGTCCAGAAACAAGCTGAAATCAGCATATATGCAGTATGGTTCTTACCGCTATCTGGGATATGGGCGGCTGCAGTCATTTTATTATATGATCTTTTATACATTCAACGGATTTCGAAAATATTTGAAATAGTTCAGCCTGTCTGAACGGATCACAACATCTGTTTTTAAAAGACGGATAGAAGGCAGAGGAAAGCCGCGGCCTGACAGTCTGAACGAATCATAACATTTGGCATTTTCGAAAGGGAGTTAGGAGAGATAAAGTGGACAGATTTATCAGAGATATAAAAAAATATCGAAAATACACAATATACGCAGCGAAGTCTGAGCTGAAATCAGAAGTAGCAAATTCGCATTTAAGCTGGCTGTGGTGGATTTTAGACCCTATGCTGTTTATGATTGTATATACATTTGTAGCATTAACCGTTTTTCAGAAGGAGGAACCGTATCTGCCGGTATTTATCTTTATCGGTTATAACAGCTGGAACTTTTTCTCAGCCTGCCTGCGTCAGAGCGTTAAGCTGGTTTCGGGGAATAAAGCGATTGTATCCAAAGTTTATATTCCCAAATTTATCTTAATTATAGTAAAAATTCTATCAAATGGGTTTAAAATGTTTGTAGCTTTTTCGCTGGTTGTAATCATGATGATTGGTTATCATGTGCCGGTTGACTGGAAAGCTGTACTGCTTCTGCCATTATTTTTTGTGCTGCTGATTGTGACATTTGCGTTTAGCTGCATTCTGCTTCATTATGGCGTATATGTGGAAGATTTAGCGAATGTTGTGACAGTCGTACTAAAGCTGCTGTTTTATCTGACGGGTATCTTTTTTTCCATCCGTAAGCGTGTGCCGTATCCGTACAGCAGTATTCTGCTCAAATGTAATCCTATGGCGCTGCTGGTAGATTCTATGCGTCAGGTGTTGATTTATCAGTCGATGCCGGACTGGGGGCCGGTTGTGGTATGGTTTGTTATCGGACTTGTGCTGGCTGTTGTGGGTGTTCGCACGATTTATAAGCATGAAAATAGTTATGTGAAGGTAATGTAAGGAGCACCCAGAGGGCATCCCGTATATAAAGTGCTTCGCACTGGGGAAATAAGGTATACCCAGAGGGCATCCCGTATATAAAGTGCTTCGCACTGGGGAAATAAGGTATACC
>CANDMV010000201.1 GCA_947385875.1 uncultured Eubacterium sp.
GTATTAGTGACTGGAGTTCAGACGTGTGCTCTTCCGATCTTGCTTAGGGCTTCTTGCATTCTGGAACGGCCGCTGTCAGACCGGGCGGATTCCCTCTCCCAGCGTCCGGCCAGCCAATATGTAACACATGATCTGAACGGTTACCTATATTGAAGAATGAGGAACATGGAAAAATGAAAAAGTACTTGACAACTGACGAACGTTAGATTATACTAACTATAGTAAGAACGGACAAATAAAAAGATATTTGTTCAGCAATGCCGATATATTACATAAATGGAAATTGGAAGAGAGGGTGAGCATATGCCATTATCAATGATGAAAGCCGGAGAGCCAGAGACGATTAAAAAGGTCGGCGGAAGAGCAGATACGCGCAGATTTCTGGAAAATCTGGGATTTGTAATCGGTGCGATTGTGACTGTGGTTTCTGATATAGATGGAAATATGATCGTTAATATCAAGGATTCCAGAGTAGCCATAGGCAGGGATATGGCAAATAAGATCTTAGTATAAAATAAACCAGCAGCGTAAAGGATATCAAAGGCTGCGCGAAGCCGTGGCAGATCAAATATTATGAAAAAGGAGCAGTAGTATGAGTACGTTAAGGGATGCTAAAATTGGTGAGACCGTTACAGTTGTAAAACTGACTGGTGAAGGACCGGTGAAAAGGCGCATTATGGATATGGGAATTACAAAAGGGGTGTCTATATTTGTAAGGAAGGTGGCTCCGCTTGGGGATCCGGTAGAAGTAACCGTGCGTGGTTATGAGCTTTCACTTAGAAAAGCGGATGCTGAAATGATCCAGGTCAGATGATAATTCTAAGCATGGATGTAAAGCACTGCAGAAAGCCGTTGGTGTACGGCGTGGATGTAAACTGCTGTAGTAAAAGCAGATGCTATTGGTGCATGACGTGCAGAAAAATCAGAGATTGTCGGTTCTTGGCACTAGAGAGTATTTGAAAAATCCGGGTAGTTGTATGATTTGCTCAAAATCGTAACAATGATTTGAAATATAATAATGTTTTGCAGCTTAAATCGCACAGTAAATGAGTTTGTCTTCTGTATTTGGGCCTGTTTTATACTGTATTACAAATGCAAATTCGTATGATTTTGATTTTCAGACACGCTCTGGTTTTCATGCAGTAGTCCTGAGAAATTTTTTTGCATGTAAGTTAGATAATACTAACAAATTTTAGAGATGTAAAATATTTATTAGAATTTTAATACTTTGTTAAAAGGAGATCCAAGGAGGCTTTGTATTACTTTCAAAAGTATATTATAATAGAAAAGGGGAAAATAAAATGGCAGTGAAAATTGCATTAGCAGGGAATCCGAACTGCGGTAAGACGACATTGTTCAATGCTTTGACGGGGTCGAATCAGTTCGTCGGCAACTGGCCTGGCGTAACGGTGGAAAAAAAGGAAGGAAGGCTGAAGGGACATAAAGATGTCACGATTATAGACCTGCCGGGTATTTATTCCTTGTCGCCGTATACGCTGGAGGAGGTTGTAGCGAGAAATTATTTGATTACTGAGCGCCCGGATGCGATTATCAATATCGTGGATGGCACAAATATTGAGAGAAATCTGTATCTGTCTACACAGCTGATGGAGCTGGGTATTCCAGTAATTATGGCGGTAAACATGATGGATCTTCTGGCGAAAACAGGCGATAAGATACATATTGATAAGCTGAGCAGGAAACTGGGCTGTGAGGTAGTAGAAATCTCAGCGCTAAAGGGAACCGGAATTCAAAAAGCAGCAGAAAAGGCAGTTGCGTTGGCACAGAAAAAGAATGTATCCCGGCCGGTACATGAATTCTCAGAGAAGGCGGAGAGTGTGATTCAGGCTGTGGCAGATAGTTTTGGCACAGAAGTGCCGCAGGCTCAGAAACGTTTCTTTGCGATTAAGCTGTTAGAGAGCGACGACAAAATCGGTGCACAGATTAGCAGCATTCCTGATGTATCCGCACAGATTCAGGAATTGGAGGATGCTTTTGACGATGATGCGGAGAGCATTATTACAAACGAGCGTTATGTGTTTATCTCTTCGATTATAGGAGAGTGCTGTGAAAAAAGCAGCCGGAAAGAGAAACTGACGATTTCAGATAAAATAGACCGCATTGTTACAAACCGATGGCTGGCTCTGCCGATTTTTGCGGCAGTGATGTTTGTCGTGTATTATGTCTCGGTATCTACAGTTGGAGATCTTCTGACTGGGTGGACAAATGATACTTTATTTGGCGAATGGATCATACCGGGTGTTACGGGCGGACTTGAAGCAGTCGGCTGCGCAGGCTGGCTGACGAGCCTGATCGCAGACGGCATTGTAGGCGGTGTAGGCGCGGTGCTTGGTTTTGTACCGCAGATGCTGGTGCTGTTTATCTTTCTGGCATTTTTGGAAGCTTGCGGCTATATGGCAAGAGTTGCGTTTATTATGGATCGGATTTTTCGGAAATTCGGCCTGTCAGGAAAGTCTTTTATCCCGATGTTAATCGGAAGCGGATGTGGAGTGCCGGGCATTATGGCATCCCGTACGATTGAGAGTGACAGAGACCGCAAGATGACAGTTATGACGACGACATTTGTCCCATGCGGGGCAAAGCTGCCGATAATAGGGTTGATTGCAGGCGCGTTTTTTGGAAATGCAGGATGGGTTTCATGGAGCGCTTATTTTGTAGGAATTGCCGCAATTATCTGTTCGGGAATTATTTTAAAGAAGACCAGGATGTTTGCAGGCGATCCGGCACCGTTTGTTATGGAGCTTCCGGCATATCATATGCCGACGGCGGGCAATGTATTAAGAAGTATGTGGGAACGCGGCTGGTCATTTATTAAAAAAGCGGGAACGATTATTTTGTTATCTACGATTGTACTGTGGTTCTTGCAGGGATTTGGCTGGGTAGACGGCAGATTTACGATGCTGGAAGCAGAGCAGCTGGATCAAAGTGTTCTGGCATCGATCGGCAATCTGGCTGCATGGATTTTTATCCCGTTAGGATGGGGCGACTGGAAGATGGCGGTTGCGGCAGTGACGGGACTCATCGCAAAGGAAAATGTCGTAGCTGCGTTTGGAATCTTGTTTGGTTTTGGGGAAGTAGGAGAGACCGGAGAAGAAATCTGGACGATGCTTGGAGCCTCGATGACAGGCGTGGCAGCGTATTCTTTCTTAGTATTTAACCTGCTGTGTGCACCGTGCTTTGCTGCTATGGGAGCGATTAAGCGGGAGATGAACAATGCAAAATGGTTCTGGTTCGCGATCGGATACCAGTGTGGATTAGCATATGTTGTGTCACTTTGTATCTATCAGCTGGGAACATTGTTTACGACAGGGCAGTTTGGAATTGGAACCATCGTGGCTGTGGCGTTGGTGGCAGCATTTATCTATCTGCTGTTTCGGCCGTATAAGGAAAGCGGTACATTGGATCTTCATATGAATAAGATGGCTGGGGCAAAATCCTAATACAGTCTATTAAATTTTCCCAGAAAGAATCTGTTCAGCACTCCGATTCGGTCTGTTCTGAACAGGCACCGCAGGCTCCAGTAAGCAGGATTTCGTAACGGGGAAGCTGAAGGATGAACTATTAACCGCAGCCAGAGTTGAGTGATGACAGACAGGAAATGGAGGCATAAAAATGGGGACTATACTTGTTGCAGGCGGACTGGCATGTATTGTATGGCTGGTTATCCGCAGTATGATTCGAGATAAAAAGAAGGGAAAGTCAGGCTGTGGCGGGGACTGCAGCCGCTGCAGAGGATGTCATTGATGATATAAGCCGTGCATAGATTCTGCAGTCATAGTCAGCTATGCGGCTTGGGATTAATAAAGATACGAAAAAGCATCACGAAAGGTTAAGCTTTGGTGATGCTTTTTGTATACACTATTCTCCGGTAAAATATTTTGCCTTTGCCTCTTTAAATTTTTCCACAAACCTTGCCGCTGCCGTTTGTGCTGCTTTTGTCTCAGGCTCCATCATATCATAGGCGTGATAAAACTTCGGATAAATGTCTGCCTCTGCCTCTACGCCGGCTTTTTGCAGATTTTCTACGTAGTCCAATGTCTCTTGATAAAATAGTTCAATGTCTCCTACAAACGTATAGGCCGATGGCAGTTCAGAATAATAAGATGAGGATAAAGCATCATTTCCTAATTTATAATAAAAGGCGGTTCCTTGTTCTGTTTGAAGTTATGAGTGATACATAGTATAATATTCAGAAAAGGAAAAAGGTGGTATAACCATGAAGAATAAAATGCTCTCCCAAAGTGTTGCTGATAGTATCCTGTCTATGATAACCATAGAAAAGCGTTTTTCTGTTGGTGACAAGCTTCCAAATGAAATAGAATTGTCAGAGGAACTTAATGTGAGCCGTACAACATTGCGGGAAGCAGTCAGAATATTAGTTGCATATAATATACTGGAAATTAGGCGTGGAAAAGGTACTTATGTTACAGAAAAGGTGCTGGAACAGCCGCAGGATTTTGAACAGCTCTCTACGGTCAAAGTAAATGCAAAAGACCTTTATGAGATGCGGCTGATTTTCGAGCCGGAAGCTGCTTATCTTGCGGCTGTCAGAGGAACAGATGCGGAAATAAAAAGAATACTTGATTATGGAAAGCGGATTGAAGATGAGATTAGAAATGGAAAGGATAGAACCAAAGATGAACATTCCTTTCATAAAGCGATTGCACAGGCTACGCATAATGAGTTTATGAATAAACTTATGCCAATATTATATCAAGCCATTTCAAAGGGAGTTGTACTATCCACTCAGAGCGAAAAAGCAATGAACGACACGATAGCCGACCATAGGATGATAATGGAATTTCTGGAACAGCGAAATGCACAAGGGGCAAAGAATGCCATGAGGATTCACATTATGCACGCTGTTAAGGAATTAGATCTTGAATAAGAAGTTAGCGCTTGCGATGAAAGGCAGGTGCTTTTCTTTTAAATCAAGACATATTACAACGTATTGACATTAGACAACATGGAGAGTATAATAATAAAAAAATTTATATAAGGAGGACGGCTTATGAAGTATATTGATGTATCTACATGGAAAAGAGCCATGCATTGCGAAGTATTTAAGAACAGTGTTCAGCCGCAGTATTGCGTTACTTTTCTTGTAGACATAACAAATTTTCTCTCTCAAGTAAAGAAACGGCGGTTTTCATTCACATTTTCTTTTGTGTATGCAGTAACAAAATGTTCAAACGAAATAGAGGAGTTTCGCTGCCGATTTGTGGAGGGAAGACCTGTCATTTTTGAAACAATCAATACGTCATTTACATATCTTGATAAAACCACAGAACTTTTTAAGGTGGTTAATGTTCCTATTCAGGAAACGATGGAAGATTATGTTGCTTTAGCGAAAATGACAGAGGAAAATCAGACGGATTATTTCACTTCGCCAATGGCAGATGATATTTATCAGTTTTCTCCTTTTCCGTGGGTATCGTATACACACATTTCTCATACGGAATCTGGAAAGAAGGATCATGCCACTCCATTGTTTGACTGGGGAAAATTCTATGAAAAAGACGGAAAAATCTGTATGCCTTTTTCCGTACAAGTGCATCATTCATTTGTTGATGGAGTGCATATTGGAAAACTTGCGAACAAGCTGCAGTGCTATTTAGATCGCTTTGAGTAGGTGTCTATATGTTACGGAAACAAGCTTTTTCACCGGAAAAATATGATAAAAACATAGTGGCTGTTCTCCCATATTATGAAGAATACTTCAAGCAGATCATAGAAATTGTCCATATGGCGTTTTCCATACCGATAGAATGGTTAGACATAGGCTGCGGAACCGGAAAAATGGCAGATCTGGCGATTAAAAATCTTCAAGTGAAGAAGATGATTTGTTGTGATAATTCGCCGCAGATGTTAAAGATCGCGAAAGAACGTGTCGTTTTTCAAAAGTTGAATTTCGGGATGCTTTCATACAAAATCTGCAATATGATTCAGACTTTGACGTCATAACGGCAATTTTAATTACTCATTATTTTGAATATGAGGATAGAATGATAAGCATCAGGAATTGTTACAATGCCCTAAAAGAGAACGGGCTATTTTTCACAGTAGAAAATTTTGCACCTAATAACGATATATTTAAAAGATTATATTTGGAACGATGGAAAAATTATCAGTACGAAAATGGAAGGAGCGAAGAAGAATGTCAAAGCCATGTACTTAGATATAATACAGAATACTTTCCTGTCCCTATTATGGAGCAGTTTCATGTATTACAAAAATGTGGATTTAAGAATGTAGAAATTTTTTGGTGTTCTTATATGCAGGTTGGAATCTTAGGAATTAAATGAATCAAGAACAGCACGGAGACCATGAGCGGGCGGGGAAATACTTGCATCACAATTATAGAGCCGAAATCTGTCTGGCTGTTAATTTCTAATTGGTATTGACACAAAAACAGATAGGTACTATTATTGTATGCGTTGAAAAAGTTTTTCAATTCATTCGTGTTTGCGGGCATATACGGGCAGTAGCTTTGGCAAATCACATTGTTTACGAGTATAGAAAACTACTGATGTTTAAACGGTTTGGTCTGTTGGGACGTTCATTGACAGATGGCTGCTGATGCCCCTTGATTGCTGCAGCAAATGGAGGAAAAAGTATGGAGCAGATGACATTATTTGACAACAGCATGTCGCAGCCGCTGGCTGCCAGACTGCGGCCGCAGAGTCTGGATGAATATATTGGGCAGACACATCTGCTGGGAAAGGGAAAGCTGCTGCGCCGTCTGATTGAGAGTGACCAGATATCATCTATGATCTTTTGGGGGCCGCCGGGAGTCGGGAAGACTACGCTTGCAAGGATTATCGCAAACCGCACAAAGGCGGCTTTTATTGATTTTTCTGCGGTAACAAGCGGGATAAAGGAAATCCGTACCGTGATGCAGCAGGCAGAAAATAACCGCAGGTATGGAGAGAATACCTTTGTATTTGTAGACGAGATTCATCGTTTTAATAAGGCGCAGCAGGATGCGTTCCTGCCGTTTGTGGAAAAGGGAAGCATCGTATTGATTGGAGCGACTACGGAAAATCCGTCTTTTGAGATCAACGGCGCTCTGCTTTCCAGATGCAAGGTGTTTGTACTGCAGGCATTAACGATAGACGATTTGACAGGGCTGTTGGAGCGTGCGTTAAAGGATGCGCGCGGTTTTGGCAGCCTGAATGTAGTGATTCAGCCGGAAATGCTCAGGGTGATTGCGGAGTTTGCAAATGGAGATGCACGGACAGCTCTATCGACTCTGGAAATGGCGGTTCTAAATGGTGATACGGACTGCAATACGATTACGGTGAC
>CANDMV010000202.1 GCA_947385875.1 uncultured Eubacterium sp.
CCCTCTCCCAGCGTCCGCACAGCCAATATGTAACACCCTATCTGAACTGTTACAATAAATATAAAGTTTGGGGTATACGAAACTGCAAAAAGAATGTATAATACATATATTTAAAGCAGGATTCTACATCCAGACTATCTTACAAAAGAAATGAAGGGTTCCATTATGAATACGCAGCTGAATCAAAACCACAAAAAAACATTACGTTCTAAAAGACTGAAAAGAAATGCTCAGAAAAGGAAATCTATCGCATTATTTAAGTTTTTGCTGATGTCGTCCTCCCTGCTGTTCAGCCTGTTAATTATCAATCTGCTAAATCTTACAGTTGACAAGCTTCAGCAGCACAAAGACCGAACAACCATAATAAAGGACTCTGACTCATCCGGTCGGAATACTTCAAAGCACTTTCAGGCTTCCTTGAACTCCGGTAAAACAAAATCTACTGCTGACAGCAGTGCTTCCCCCAAGCCCGATCCTTTAAGCAGCTCTCAAAATCCAACGGAAAGCTCAAAGGACTCTGCTGGCAGAACAAAGAAAAAACAAAAAACTAATCCTCAAACAGCTCCTGTCAAGGATACAACCCTTGTATTCGCAGGAGATGTATATCTCAGCGACTATGTGATTGCCAGCTATCATCAGTCAGGTATTGATGGAGTTTTATCCGAAGATCTGAAGAAAGAACTCACGCAGGCTGACATCACCATTGTAAACAATGAATTTCCCTACAGCACCCGCGGAACAAAGGCTCCGGATAAACAGTTTACTTTCCGCGTAGATCCTTCTTATGTAAGCGTGCTTCAGGAAGCAGGCGTAGATGTCGTGACACTGGCAAATAACCATGTACTTGATTATGGCACGGATGCATTAGCAGATACCTTTCAGACACTGGATGATGCCGGCATTGCATATGCAGGCGCAGGCGATTCGCTGAAACGCGCCAGCAAACTGATTACAAAAAAAGTAAACGGACATACTTTCGGATTTCTGGCAGCGTCCCGTGTCTTTCCTGTCATATCATGGAATGTAGAAGTCGCGCAGCCTGGTGTTTTTTCCGCCTATGATCCGTCCAATCTAATCGCTGCTGTAAAGGAATCAGCAGACCGCTGCGATTATCTCTGTGTCTATGTTCACTGGGGCATTGAACGCAGTACATCGCCGGAAGAATATCAGACATCTATGGCACATGCCTTAATTGACGCTGGTGCAGATGCCGTGATAGGTGCTCACCCGCACGTTCTACAATGTGTAGAATATTATAGCGGCAAGCCTATTTTTTACAGTCTGGGTAATTTTATATTTTATCAGAACATAGAACAGACCGCGATAGCAAAATTAACATACACTGCTGACCATACCGTCCGCTGGCAGCTGCTTCCTGCCGGTGCCTCAGGCAGCAGGACTTACCTGACGACAGATGCCGCGGCCTTCCAGAATTTTTACCAGTACCTATCCGGCATGTCTGCCAATGTAAGCTTTTCTGAGGACGGCACAATCAGCCCTAAGGAATAAACGAATCATCTATTCACTTTCATTTTAAGCTGTTGTTTTATATTACATCTGTTTTGCCCAGTATCTGGCTGCTGACAACTCCAATGCCTATGCTGAATAATATACCGCCGGCCATGCACAGAATCACATGCACCATTCCTGCGTCCAGCGGTGTAATCACAGGCACCATCATAAAAAGGAACATTCCTATAAAAACGAAACACAGCATGGCAAGCCACGTCCGCTGCTTTCCTATCACACTTGCTGCCCATATCAAATGGCAGTCCTGCAATCCTTACGCACTGCCGCTGTCAGAGCCGATCGACTGCCATACGCTGTCAAAAGCTTCCATTGTAGTCTTTACCCCTATATTCGTGTCAGTTGTAACTGTACCATCCATCATAGTAGTCATGACCAGAATTGGAATCACAAAGCTGACAGCCGCCATAATATGAATCAGCAAGGGAAACATCCTGCATTTTCAATCAATGCTCCGACACGTGCTCTCACTCCTGCAATTTTATAGCTTTTTCCAAACAGCCGGATTTTTCCACTGTCTGGGACAAGCAGTCCGCAGATCAGCTTTTCTGTTGTAGACTTTCCGCTTCCGTTTTCTCCGATAAATCCAAAGATTGAACCAATAGGAACTGTTATATTCAAATGATCCAGTGCATACATTCCGTGGAAGCTTTTTGTAAGGTTTCTGATTTCAATGGCGTTCATATCTGTCCCCTTTTCATTCCTGTTATTTAGTTACAAGTCATCGCAGAACATCTCTGTGATTACTCCTGCCTCTTATTTTTAATTACAACGATACCCGCAATAAATGCAATCCCTGCTGCAATTACCCCTGCAATGATTCCTACTTTCTTCATAAGCTTCGTCTCCTTCCTTTCATGTAGTAATTACTATGCCTTATCCTGAATAGTTTCAAAATTGCCTGATCCAACGTGATACTCTCCCCGCTGCTGCCCCCAGATAAAGCTTAAAAATTCTGCTGCTCTGATTAATAAATACACTGTCTCTTTCATCTTTTAGCCTCTCTTTCTATATTAACTGTTTGATTGTATCTTAACAGTCTTTTATTTACGCAGTATTTCAATATTGTTTCAGAAAGATTAATTGTATCGTTACAAGTCACTTCTTCATCCTGATCATTCTTGTTTTATACAAAAAAATACCTTCATGAAAATTTCCAGTTTCCATAAAGGTATCTTATCCAGCTCATATTTCGTTTTTGTTAATTCTCACTTTTCATTTCCCAGCGTGTCAATACGTCGTTGTACGAACCGCTCAGCTTTCATTATATCGAAATATTATATTTTTCTACATCCACGCATACAGCCCCTTCTGCCGCAAACGAAATACCATCTGCCTCCTGCGGCGTATATAAACAAGAAGACAGAACCTGCTCCCCGTCATTTACAAAGATCTCCGCCGAAAAACGATCCATCACCACTCGAAGCCTGATGATTCCTCCCTGACTGCGCACCATTACCTTTCGTTTCGATACAATATTGTACCGAAACCCAGAATCCGTACGATCAATACATATTGCATTTTCCGAAGGCATGTAGCAGACAGAAGTGATATATTCATCATTTTCCGCGAAATTCATCGTAAAGCTCTGATACATCTCTCCATCCCCGGCCTTACTTCCACAATCAGATCCAGAATCCTTCCAGATATGCCGGGCAGCGTCATCTTTTGATTACACAGCCTGACATTTTGATGCCCGATGCGGTCTTTACGATATTTTAAAAGCTCCCGGACAGGATTTTGAATCAGCTTTCCTTCTGAGATCGTCAATTCTCTTGGAAGAGTCATCATCCCCGCCCATTTTGTGCCGTCTGGGTGAAAACGACTGCTCTCCCATGACTGCATCCATCCAATCAGCACTCTCCTCCCATCCGGCATCTCCATCGTCTGCGGTGCGTAAAAATCCAAGCCGTAATCCACCGCTGACACATTCTCTCTCTTAAACTTATACTCTATACGGTCATAGCTGCCAGTCAGGCAGACCACATTATTTCCATTATGAAATTCAAGCCCCTTTGCACGCATTTCCTGCGGCGAAATAGGAATTACAGTCTTTCCATCCAGTTCAAAAAAATCCGGGCATTCCCACATCCTGCCATACTGGTTCTCACTGCGGTCCAGCATCGCTGCATACTCCCACGCAAAGCCATCCCTGCTTTTAAATAATAAAACCGCACCGCTGCCGTCCGGTTCCCTGCCACCGCATAATAACACTGCTCCTTTTCATCCCTCCAGATTTTGGGATCACGAAAATCTGAACTGCTGCATCCATCCGGCAGCTGTTCTGAGGTTATGACAGGATTGCCATCATACTTTTTATAATCGACGCCATCTCCGACTGCGATACACTGTGTCTGTCGGCAATCCGGTGTCTGGTCTTTCCCCTGGACTCCGGTGTACATAAGCAGCTGACGGCCATCCGGCAGCTCTACCGCACTCCCTGAAAATGCTCCCTGGGCATCGTATTCCTCATCAGGCGCTAAAGCAGCCGCTCCCACTTAATAGTAAATAAACAGATCTAATTTAGATTTAGTTTTGTCTATACAGTTCACTTCAGCAGTTTTTCAAGCCTCCCCCTGAAAAACTGAATCAATGGACCGTTACAGCACGCATTGACTACCGTCCCCAGACCGATAATCTCCCAGACCCTGTTGTGCGCCATAACACAAAAAACTACGCCCACCAGCATTACTGTCAGGTCAGACATCACCCTCGCAAGGCGAAAAGATATTTTTTCACCAGAATATTTTGTAATAATGAACGCAACGCTGTCATAAGGCGCAATTCCCAGGTCTGCAATCATGTAACAGGCACAGCCCATAGAAGCAAACAGCGTCCCCAGCAGCAGAAATACGATCCGAAGCGGCATAGTTACATTCAGACCGCTCTGCTGGAGAACCAGCCAGCACAAAAAATCAGCAGTATAACCAACAAAAACCATATTCACTATCGTTCCAAGCCCGATACAATTTCTCACTGTAAACCATACAACGGCCAATAAAACAGCATTCATAATAAGCTGCCAGTTTCCAAAAGACATATCCAAAAAACCACTGATTCCCAGATTCATGCAGGAAAATGCATCTACGCCGAATCCGCTCATCCGATAGAATGCCACGCACATTCCGATAAAAAGAATTCCAATCAGCATCAATGCTGTCCGTTTCCAACTATATTTCTGTCTCTCATTCAAATCCCCGTCACCTCCTTTGCAAATCAAAATCCATATTTCACATGCGATCTCAGATTGCAGTCAGTGCTCTGCAGCTTCAAGCACATAGATCCGTGATTCAAAATCCGCATTCATCCCTATGCCCGACATCATCTCCCCTGCTGTTTCATCGCTGGTGATTAGTCCCGCATACATCAGCTCGTCTCCATAATGACAGCTGCCGTCTACAGCATTCCGATAATAATACTCTGGATTTAACCCCAAAAGGCGCAGTCTGGTAAAGCATCCATTGACACGGTTTAAGACTCTGTAAAATCCGACCAATGCCGTTTTTTTATCATCACTGACTGTCATCCATGCAGCCTGATTCCCGTCAAAAGGACTCTGAAGCCTATAAAATGTGCCGAACTGAAGCAGATTTCTATATTTTTTCATAAATATGATCTGCTCTTTTACTTCCTCTGTCTCCTCCGCCGTCAGCTTGTTCAAATCCAGCTCATAGCCAAATGTACCAAAATACGCTACGTTTGCCCTCGTATGCAGCGGTGTCAGCCTGCCCAGCTGATGATTCGGCACAGCGGATACATGCGTGCCCATGCTGCTGATCGGATAACACATTGATGCCCCATACTGGATTTTCAGCCGCTCCACCGCATCGCTGTCATCACTGGTCCAGCCCTGCGGTGCATAATACAGCATTCCCGGATCAAACCGTCCGCCGCCGCTGGCACAGGATTCAAAGAGCACATTCCCAAACTCACTCGTCAGCCGTTCATACAAGTCATAAACCCCTAAGATATAGCGGTGATAGATCTCTCCCTGCTGGTCTGCCGGCCATGCGCTGGAATAGCACTCTGTAATACTGCGGTTCATATCCCACTTAATATAGGAAATCTTTGCGTGGTTTAAAATCTCCGCCATCTGCCCGTAAATAGCATCTACGACTTCTTTCCTGGAAAAATCCAGTACATACTGGTATCTCCCATGCGATAAAGACCGATCCGGCACAGATAAAACCCAGTCCGGATGCTGTCTGTAAAAATCAGAATCTTTATTTACCATTTCCGGCTCAAACCAAAGCCCGAACTTCATACCCAGCGCTTCTATGCGGTCTGCAATTCCGCTGATTCCATCCGGCAGCCGCTCTCGATTCGCTTTCCAGTCTCCCAGCCCTGCCCTGTCGCTGCTACGCTGGCCAAACCATCCATCATCCAGCACAAACAGCTCTACGCCGCACTCTTTTGCCTTTGCAGCAATCTCCACCAGACGCTCTTGCGTAAAATCAAAATAGGTCGCCTCCCAGTTATTATTCAAAATCGGCCTCGCGCGATCTCTCCAATAGCCCCTTGCCAGACGCTTCTGATACAGCTTGTGGAATGTCTGGCTCATATGGTTCAGGCCCTGATCCGTATAGACCATCACGACTTCCGGTGTCTGGAACTCTCCGCCGCATGAAAGCTTCCACTCAAACGTCTCTGGGTCAATCCCTGCCAGCACACGCAGCGTATCATGCGCATCGACCTCAGCCTGAATCCTGAAATTACCGCTGTAAATAATAGAAAATCCGATTGCCTCTCCCTGTCTCTCATCCGCAGTACGGCGTTTTAACACCAAAAATGGATTATGCTCATGGGATGAATTGCCGCGCATACTACCAATCGACAGGATACCCGGCTCCAGACTGCGGTTTTTTATATGGCATTCCCTTGCCCAGCAGCCCGAAAGCTGCTCCCACACATAATCACAATCTGGCAGATCCAGACAAAGACTCATGGCACGGGTTAGCTGCACCGGTCTTTCACCTCTATGATAAAACCGCACGCTGCGCGTCAGCACCCCGCCTTTCGCAAATATAGTATAAAAAAGCTCCACCTGAACTTTTGTTACATCATCCTCCAGAGTAACAATCAGCGTCCGGGCTTCTGAATCCTCCTCCGTATAAGTAGCAGGCAGACCTATAAGCCTCGGCTTTCCATCCATGATTTTATAAGACCGATATCGAAAATCAGAAATACGGCTGCCATTTTCCTGACGTATTTCTGCAGCGGGCTGCCGATAATCTGTCGTGCCAAATACCGGATATTCCTGTCTAAGATGTTCTAATGAAAATGTCCTGTCGTCTTCATATACATAGGAAGTCATCGGCCTTCCACATGTCTCAAGAAAATACGAAAAATCTTCCCTGTCCCGGATCTGTTTTCCAAAATACAGCTGTCCGAGATGGCCATTTCTCATAATTGTCATAATATAGCTGATTTTGTCATTATACAGATGAAATGTCCTGCTTGTTTCATGGTATATAATATTCATTCCTTTTCCTTTCTGTCTGTTTCTAGTACACCGTAAAATAAATAACTGGTTATATTGCGCTAGATAAATCTTCGAGAGTGCATGGCAAAAAAGCGAGGGTGTACCGGGGTACATTGAGTTTTTTTGACATGTGCTCTCGGAGATTTAGACAAGCAAGATGACCAGTTATTTATTTTACGGTGTACTAGAGCGTGTTTGAAAAATCAAAACTTTTGTTCATTTTAACCAAATAAGT
>CANDMV010000203.1 GCA_947385875.1 uncultured Eubacterium sp.
GTTTTATTTTCGTAGCAAGGTGCATACGCATTTATTCAAGTGCGAAGTTTGAGATCATTAATATATCCACCATCTATTAATACTTCCTTTCCGTTAAAAGCAAACCCATAAATCCGAATATTACTTCGATTCACTCCTTCTGCCTCAAGGGAAGCAGCATACCTTTTATCGATAATCTGCTGTAATGCTGCTTTTACCGTGTCTTTCAGGTTCTTATCGACAGCAGCATCACAAGTTTTGAATTCAAGTATGATCGCATCTTTTCCTGCTTCTAATGGTGAGAGCATTACATCATACCTGCCTTTGCCGCTTTCCCTGTTAGAAGTTATATGATACCTCTGCCGCAGATTTACTAGCAGCCCCAGCACAAAATGTTTTTGCTTCTTTTCGACAAAAAGTTCAGTTTTCCATCATTGCATTTTTTAATTGACAACCTGTTTGCACACTGCTGCATCAAAAGATCTTCTTCCATCAGAATCTCTCCCACCAGCTTTGTCTGTCTGGAAGAATTACCGGCTAAAAACTGATAGCTGCCTTTTTCAATCACATATGCCGCCCTTTCTTCGACATAGCAGGACAATTCCCTGATTGGAATCCAGATATGAAGTTCTTCCTCCTCTCCCGGATTCAGCAGCTTTGTCTTCTCAAATCCTTTTAATTCCTGATATGGCCGCTCGCTGGACGTATGCCGGCAGGAGAGGTACACCTGAACCGTTTCTTTGCCCGGATAAGCTCCCACATTTAATACCTTTGTAATCACTTCTATCCCATCACTGCACTGCAGCAGCTGCACCGGACTGATTTCAAACTGTGAATAAGAAAGTCCATATCCAAATGGGAACAATACTTCCTTGTCAAAGCTGTCAAAATAACGGTAGCCTGCGTATAGATCTTCCTGATAAAAGGTTACGGGACTTTTCTCATAACCCACACTTCCATTCTCTTCGGCACTCAGGCCATAGCTTTCATACGTAAGAATCTGTTCCGGATTTTCCTTGTCCCATGTAAAATTCTCTGCCGCCGGATAATCCTTATATTTTTTTGCGATTGACACAGGCAGCCTGCCGGATGGATTTACCCTTCCGGTCAGAAGATCTGACACAGCGCTGCATCCTTCCTCTCCCGGAATTCCCATAAACAGCACGCTCTGTATCATCGGATACTGCTCCAGCCATTCCAAATCAATCAGTCCATTAATATTTAAAATCAAAATGATTTTTTCAAAAGCTCCGCTAATCTGAACAAGCAGTCTCACCTCCGAATCCGTCAGATAATAATCCGCTTCCAGATGACGGTCACATTCCTCACCGCCCGTATTCCTTCCAATCACAAATACTGCAGTATCTGTCTGACCGGCCGCCTGCTGTATCAGTTCCTGCGGAAGATCATATTCTTCGCATTGTGCCTGATACTGCCCGAAGATTTCATACATAAAACCGCTCGTCAGCTCCCCTGCTGCTGTAATGTCTATGCCGTCTACCGCAAATTTTTCCGGTGCTTTCCCCTGCTGTGCCTGATAAAAACTTTTTAACTCTGCTACTGCATGAATTCCACCTTTTTCACATTCGCTAAGCAGGTTCTTTGCTTCCATCGCCTTTGATGCGCCTGATCCATTCCCGGAAAAAAATGTCTCTGTCTGCGCCCTTCCAAAAAATGCTGCTATTGTATGTTCTTTCAGCGGAAACGTCTGATTTTCATTCTTTAGCAGTACAACAGATTCTTCCGCTGCGGCAATCTGCAGATTATCCCGAACCCCTTTCTTCCCGACAATGCAAAAATCCACTTGTTTTTTCAGCCAACTGTTCATGACATGATTTATTTTCAGATCCGGTGTTTTTATAGACAAGCCGCTATATTTTCTTCGGCTGTACTCCCGTGTCTTTTCCAGTTCCCGTTCCACAGCCTGCGACTCTGTATATTTCGCCGCAGTGCTTTTTGCTTCCTCTATGCTTTCACTGATTCCAAAGACATAATGAATCTCCTGCTCCTCTCCCGGTCTCAGCACAAGCTTGTGCTGCAGAACTCCTCCCAGAATAAACAGCGCACCCGTGGAATTCGTACAGTCCCGCCCATTTACCACGACATCCGGTCTCTGGAACAATGCATATGCACTGGCATCCAGATTTGTCAGTGTACTTGTAGTCCCGCAGAATTTTGATAATTCTCCGTCATAAGCATATACCGGCAGAGACGACGCAAGAAATCCATGATATCTGGCATGAGGCGCAAAAGGATGCTCTGAGCGGCAAAAAATGCCGTTCAGCTCTTTATCATATTCTGTCTCCATACAGCGATACATCTCATAATATCTCGGATAGGAAAATCCCTCCAGATAAAAACTCACTGCAGAAAAATGCTCAGACGGCGCTCCTTTTTTCCTGCGTTTTTCACCTTCACAGTCCAGACCTCATGGTATCCCTCCTGCGGCACAAAAATTCTCCATGAGCTCTGAATGTCCTGAAATCCTGATGACAGCTTTGTATCGCTGATCCCGTGTATACAATGATAATCCTCAACCTCGGTATTCAAAGGCCCCTCACCGATATTCCAGCATTCTCCGCTTTCGTCATCCCTCAGATAGACATATCTGGCATCATCCCGGTTAATCATGCACATGTCCGCTTTCTCGCTAAGATAATAGCTCCTGCCGTGACCTGTCTGTGATACCTGCGCACAGTAATGGTTTTCATTCCACAAATAATTGTACCAGTATCTCGGAGTCCTCGTCGTATGTATGATACATCCGCTGCCGTCCTCCGTAAATTCATATGCTTTTATCATTATTTAACTCTCCATTCTTACTTTGGCATAAAATGCGCGTTCCCTGCCTAATATCCATGCATCCTCTTTGATTTTATAAGCTCCCTCAAGGTGAATGTCCTGTGATGAACTGCCCACTTGTACGTCAATCATGCCCTTTTCTACCTTCCACCGCATTTCCCGGTCCAAAAACGCACTTAGATGCCATAGAGCAGGTCCCATGCTTGCCTCCCAGAGTCAGTATTACGGCATCTGCCGCTTCTACTGCCTGAAGAGCCTCAGCAAATCCAGACTGGTCTGCTCCTGCGATGGGATAGCCATACGCATAAATGATTTCTGTATCCGGCATCCGTACCTTCAGCTCTTCCAGCAGGCTTTTACAATCCGGCTTCTGCCTGCGCAGAATCGCATTCAATACCTCCGTTTCATCCGACTGGATATTCGTACCCGGCACTGTCTGAATCTTAGACGCATCCACCTGCTGTACACCGTTTACCCCGGCAATGGAATTCGCGGCGGCATATGTGGATTCCATCATGCACAGATGCGTATAACCGCCAAAAAGCTTCCGCGGGCTGTCTGCATGAGGCCCAATCAGCGCAATCCTTTTCACACTTCTTTTCATCGGCAATGCTCCGTTGTTTTTCAAAAGCACCATAGATTCCTGCGCAGACCTATACGATACTTTCCAGTCCTTCTCCCGGTAAAAAGCAGCCTTTAACGCATCTTTCTGAAGTGCGTAAGGATTGTCATACAGACCCATACGGAACTTCGCTTCTAAAACCCGCAGTACAAGAGCGTCCAGAATATTGATATCCGCTTCCCCATTCTGAAACATCTGCTGCAGCCTTTCATTATAGCCTGCGGCAGACGGAAGCTCCATGTCCAGACCTGCTTCCATACACATCAATCCCGCATCTGCTTCCGACTCCCCCACATGCTGCACATGATGTACATTTCCCACTCCGCCATAATCACTGACGCATATTCCATCAAATCCCATTTCCTCACGCAGCAGCCTGCTTAATAATTTCTTAGAAGAATGTACAAGCTCTCCATCTATGGAACAGTAGCAAGGCATAATGCCGCGCAGATGGGATTCTCTGACAGCAGCCTGAAACGGTTTCGCGTAAATCTCCCTTAACTCCCTCTCCGTTGTACTGCTGTGCGTTCCGTGAATACCTCCCTGTGAATTATGAAACGCCAGGAAATGCTTTGCCACACTTTCCGTTTTTCTTCCCGCTGTTTCGTTTTTTTGAATTCCTCTGGTATATGCCGCTCCGAGCGCCGAAGCCAGAGCCGGGTCTTCTCCATAGGTTTCGCCCTGCCTTCCCATCCGGGAATCTCTGGAAATATCCAGCACAGGCGCAAGCACATGGGTAATTCCACATGCCGCCTCTTGTCTGCTTACAATCTCCCCGATCTGCTCCTCTAATTTCGGATCCCAGCCAGAGCCTCTGCCGATTCCTGACGGAAAGCTTGCCGCATCTTGTATAAACGCCCCGCATAAGCCTTCCATATGAAAGATCGCCGGGATGTTGTGAGGACTGTTTTCCACGATAATTGTCTGTACCTTCTTCTGCCAGCGCGCGGCATCTTCCAGTGTCTGAATTCTGCGCATCTCCAGCGTACTGACCTGTCCGATGCCAAAAGGCGTGCTTTTCTCGATGCTTTTATAGTCCTGATACCCTTCTCCAAATGGAAAAATACAGTTTACCTGCGCCATTTTTTCTTCCAGACTCAGTTCTTCTAATAGCGCCTGCGCACGGACTTTAGCGCTTAATGTCTGATTCAGATATTTTGTTCCCATTTCATTCTCCCTAAGATCATAATAGATAACCGCTCATTCAGCGCATGAAACACACTCCGGTCAACATCTACAGTTCCTGCTCATTCAGCGCATGGAGCACTGCTTCATACACCGGTCTGATTTCCGGCACAGAAGCAGTCCCTTCTGAAAGCGTCATCTTTTTCGCATATTCAATCATCGGATTTTCCATCAGATCCGGCATCATCCGCTTCATCATCTCATATCCCTGAGGATCATCCAGAATCTCTCCCAGCGTGCTGTCCATGCTGTATTTTAATTCTTTCAGACTGGTCTTTGTCTCGTACTCATAACAATATTCTCCTGAACCGAGCGTTATCACGTCTTCCTTCTCTGGCAGATAAAGAAGCGCCGTTGTATTGACAGGTATTTTGACCTTCACCCGAATTTTTTTATCTCTGCAGCTCCAGTGAGAAAGAATCTTTCCATACGGCGTTTCCAGCTCTGTTTTTGCTTCTTCGATTCCCCGGACAAACATTGGCCTGATGTAAAACCTGTGATACCCTGCTTCTAGCTGGTTGATTCCACCGATCTTGCGGTACATCCAGTCTCCAACTGCCCCATTCGCATAATGATTCATGGAATTTAAGCCCGGATGAGGCATACTTCCATCCGGGTAAATGCCGTTCCATTTCTCCCATATGGTAGTCGCGCCCATATGCACCGCATACAGCCAAGAAGGCTCATCTTCCTTCATAAACAGCACACAGGCAGTGTCATGCGCACCGTTGTCCGATAAGGCATGGCACAGATACGGCGTTCCTACAAATCCGGTCGTCAGATGGTTCTTATGATTTTCTATATTATCAGTCAAGGCTTTTAAAATTCTTTCCCGGTCTTTATCTCTTGCCAGCTGAAAATGCAGCACCAGTACACACCCTGTCTGTGTCTCGCTGACAATGCGGCCTCGTGCCGTAAAATACTCTTCCTGAAACGATGCCAGTGTTTTCTCATACAAGCTTCGGTAGTACGCGGCTTCTTCCTCTCTGCCAAGCGCCTCTGCTGCCTGCGTTACCAGATTCGTTACATATAGATAGTAGGCGTTCGCAACCAGATAGATATCCGTCGCTCCCACGCTGCCATCTCCCTGTTCCCGGTCAAGAGCCAGCCAGTCTCCATACTGATAACCGCTCATCCACAAGCCATCTGCATTCGTCTGGTCCTGAATATAGTCAACCCACTCGTGCATACACTTCCATGATTCTTCCAAGATTCTGAGATCTCCATAGGTCTGGTATACGACCCACGGAATCACCACAGCCGCATCACTCCATGCTGCAGAACTGTAAGTGCCAAGCAGATCCGGCACTACATGAGGAACCCCTTTTTCCAGAGAAGACTCTGCGGATATATCCCGCATCCATTTCGTAAAGAATCGGGCAGTGTTCCTATTAAATGCTGCTGTCCATGAGAACACCTGCGCATCTCCCATCCATCCCAGCCGCTCGTCTCTCTGCGGACAATCTGTTGGAATATCAAAAAAATTATCCCGAAGCCCCCAGCTAATATTGCTCTGCAGCTGATGCACCAATTCATTTGAACAGTGGAAGCTTCCGATTTTTTCCATGTCCGAATGCATGGCACAGGCAGTGAACATATTTGGCACTGCGTCCGTCGCTTCTATCCCGTCTATCGCGATGTAGCGGAATCCATGAAAGGTAAAATGAGGCATAAGTACCTGCTCTTCTCCATTCAGGATATAAGTATCGTGTGAAATCGCCGTCCGCAAGGTATCCGGGTAAAACACGCCGTCCTTGTCTAATACTTCCGCATGACGGATTCTGATTTTCTGCCCCTTTTTCCCTTTGATCCTTACTTCTACAAGTCCTGTCAGATTCTGTCCAAAATCAGCCAGCAGGTTTCCCTTTGGGTCCCTCCATACCGATCTGGCCTGAATGCGCTCCGTTATCCTGACAGGTTCGCATTCCTGAGGAGTCAAAACAGCTGATTGACCTCTATATACAAGAATGTGAAAAGCTGCAGTCCATTGAAAAAATCCGTGCACTGCAGTATTCTATGTTATTGGATTTCTGCCTAAGATCCGGCGAGACAAAAATTCCAGAAGGAATTTCCAGAGAAGTATATGAATGTATTAACTATATTCGTACGCACACCAATACCCCGGTTTCTGTGGATGACGTAGCATGGAGCATACATAGAAGCAGTTCCTATAGTATGAAAGAATTTAAAGAAGAACTCGGATTTACCGTCGGTTCTTTTATAACCCGCTGCAAGCTGGAAGAAGCAAAGAGCCTTTTAACCTACAGTAATAAAACGCTTTCAGAAATCAGCAGCTATCTTTGCTTTTCCAGTCAGCCGCATTTTCAGAGCCTGTTTAAAAAGCAGTATTCGATCACGCCTTTAGAATATCGCAAAAAGAGTCAACCGTTAAAAGTTAATTCGTAAACGGTAAATAGTGAGTACCTATGAAAAACTGGAGCAATCCTGTATTATAGCAGCAGACTTGCTCCAGTTCTTATTTCACTTCAAATTTATTGGACTTCCGGCAATACTCCGGGAGATTCGGTGACCATGGGAGCAGGTCATCCAGGAACGATAAGTCTGTG
>CANDMV010000204.1 GCA_947385875.1 uncultured Eubacterium sp.
TAATAATAATTGCCGTACTCAGGTTCGCAGTTGCAACGATTACAAAGATAGGCACCACCATAATCATTACTTTCAGCAGATTCGTAAACTTTCCGATCTGCTTGGGGATACGGCACACGATTCCAGCCAAAAACAGAATCACGGCAAGCTTTGCCAATTCGGACGGCTGGAAGCTTAACGGCCCCAGATTCAGCCACCTCGCCGATCCGCGATGCTTATCGCTGACAAAAAAGACTACGATACACAGACCCATAGAAACCAGATAAGCAAGATTCCCAAAATGAATCCAGATATGATAATCTATTTTTGATACAATCATCATCGCAGTAAGCCCCAGAATCACAGCGAATCCCTGTCTCTTTAAATAATACAGTGCATCGCCATACTTATCCTGCGCGTTATAGGCGCTGACACTATACAGCATGACTAGTCCGAAGCCCAATAAAAAAACCACCAGAAAAAACAAACTATAATCACAATATTTGATTTTCTTTTGTCTCGTCCTGTTTTGTCTGCCCACTCTCACTACTCCTGTTTACTTATTTTTTTATAATAAGCTCATTTGGCAAATTCATCTAAGCCAGAATCCTTTGTATCGCATCCTTGAAACGCCAAGGACTCCAACCTTTCTTTAAGGCAAACTTAAAATAGGCTGAATTTTGTTACTGCACTGCGCTGTTTCGTACAATTTCCTTGAAGATTCGCCCCCGCTCCTCATAACTGCGAAACATATCCCAGCTAGCACATGCCGGCGAAAGCAGGACTGCTTCACCGCTCTTGGCGTGGCTGCGGCAGTATTGTACGGCTTCTTCAAAAGAATCGCAAAATACGTAATCCTTAAAGCCCTTTTCGGCGGCAGCCTGTGCGATCTTTTCCTTTGTCTCGCCGATCAAGACAAGCCTGCGCACCTTGCCGTCAAACGCATCAATCCATTCTCCATATTCTGACTGCTTATCATAGCCCCCTCCAATCAAATAGGTCGGACGGTCCATAGCGCGAATCCCCTGAATCGCAGCGTCTGGATTGGTTGCTTTCGAATCATTATAATACCTTACACCCGCAATTTCAGCAGTATACTCTATTCTATGCTCCACAGCCTGAAATGTTTTCAAAACCTGTATAATTTTTTCCAAAGGGATGCCAAATGCCAGTGAAACCGCCACGGCAGCCATGACATTTTCATAATTATGCACACCGAGCAGATTCAGCTCACTGACATCGATTACTTTTTCTATACCGCCATCATCTGCCAGATAAATCATGCCGTCTTCCAGATACAGCCCTCTCTCCAGTCTGCGCCTGCTGCTGAAATAAACGACATTGAGAGCAAGCGTCCGGCCAAATTCACGCAGCGTCTCGTCTTCGTAATTCAGCACACATGTCTGTCCCGGCTTTTGATTTTTGGTAATGGATTCTTTAACCGAGATATAACACTCCATCGTATGATGCCTGTTTAAATGGTCCGGCGTAATATTTAATATAGCAGAAACTTCCGGACAGAATGTATGCGCTGTCTCCAGCTGAAAGCTGCTGATTTCCGCAACCGTCACTGTATCATCTGTCATCCGGGATGCAAGTGAAGTATAAGGAATCCCGATATTTCCAACGACCTTGACATCTGTAAAATAACTCTTCATAATCTCCCCGGTCAATGCGGTAGTCGTCGTCTTGCCGTTTGTGCCGGTAATCGCTGCCACCCTGCCTTTTGCGCACTGGTACGCCAGCTCTACTTCACCCCATATTTTTACCCCGCATGAGCGCAGCTGTTCTACGAAAGGCAGATCCGTCGGCACGCCCGGACTTAATACCGCAATCGAACACTGCATCATCAATTCTTCATTTAATTTACCTATTACAATAGGCAGTTTTTCAAATTTCTCAGACTTGGCACGGATGTCTGCTTCGCACAATTTTTCATTGCCGTCATATAATATAACATCCAGACCTTTTTCCAGCAGCAGCCCGGCTGCTGCTATGCCGCTTAAGCCCGTGCCAACTACCAGAACTTTTTTTCCTTCCGCATCCATATTTATTTTCCTTTCACTTAATCGTAAAGACTTCATCATTATTTATGCACAGTTACAATCCCATATATGCAATCAGGCATAAGATTGTCGTTACAATAGAAAATACCGCGACAACCCTCGTCTCCGACCATCCGCCCAGCTCAAAATGATGATGAATCGGTGCCATACGGAAAATACGCTTTCCATGAGACAGCTTAAAATACCCGACCTGAATCATGACCGATAAAATCTCTATCCAATAAATCAGTCCGACAATCAGTATAAACATCGGCATCTGCATCATATAGGCAGTCGCCGCCACAAACCCGCCGAGCGCCAGCGACCCGGTATCCCCCATAAAAACACTGGCCGGATAGACATTAAACAATAAAAATCCCAGCAGCGCACCTACCACTGCGCAGGTAATCGGCTCAATACCGCTGTTCGTGCCGATTGCAACTACTGTAAAAAATGTCGCTGTCAATATTGTCACGCTGGAAGCCAGACCATCAAGGCCGTCTGTAAAATTAACCCCATTGACCGTACCAATCACTGCCAAAAATAAAATCGGCAGTGAAAGCCAACCAAAATCCACATATTTACCGCCTGAAAATGGTACCAGCATAGTAAGCGGTATATCAGAAAATTTCACTAAATAAATCGCAAATACAGCCGTCACTACAATCTCTAAAATCATCTTCTGCCATGCCAACAGCCCGTCTGACCGCTTCAATACAACTTTCAAATAATCGTCAAAAAAGCCGATCACTCCAAAGCCCACCGTCACAAATAAAATCGGAGCTATTTTTGGATAGGAAGATACAAAAAACAAAGACGTAATAATAATTGCAAGCAGGATCATCAATCCTCCCATCGTCGGCGTACCCGTCTTTTTCTGGTGCGATTTTAACTCTTCCCGCTCCGTATTCCCGATTTTCATCCTGCGCAAAATCGGAATCATCAGTGGTCCTAACAGCGCCGTAATCGCAAATGCCAGAATCACCGCAAAAATATACCGAAAATCAATCAACTGCTGTGTCATTATCTTTATCCTTCTTTCATTTGTTGTGATGCGTTTTCTTTTCTGCTCGAAAAGTTCTATCCTGTTAAAATCTTAGTATATCGGATTTTTGATCATGTTTCAAGTATATTCCAAATACAGTTTTGCTTTTGAGTGTTATATTTGGCTGCGCGGACACCGTGGGAGGGGAATGGCGCTGTATTATGGCTGCGCGGACGCCGGATGAGGGCAACGGTGCTGCATTTTGGCTGCGCAGACGCCGGGTGAGGGCAACGGTATGCATTTTGGCTGCGCGGACGCCGGGTGCATCGTTGATTGACCGGACGACGGCAGACCGGGCAGATTCCCTATCCCAGCGTCCGGCCAGCCAATATGACACATGCCCTATTGCATTTTATTCTGTACCAGTACTTTCTGTATCATCGGTCTGCGTCTGGTCTTCCTGTTCAACTGCTGTCATATCCCTTTCTATGCCTAGGTACGGCAGAATATTTAAAAACAGTTCTTTGGCTACCGGCGCTGCGATCGTGCCGCCATAATATACACCGGAAGGATTATTGATAATTATCAGGCAGAGCACCTGTGGATCGTCTGCCGGGGCGAAGCACATAAATGAAGCAATGTAGCGGTGTGCGCTTCTAGGCAGTGTCTGAGATGTAGCTGTCTTTCCCCCGATCTGGTATCCTTCGATATAGGCCTTATTCCCGCCGCCTTCTGATACGACTTTTTCCAGCAGTGAACGCATGGTCAGGGAGGTTTTTTCGCTTAAAATCTGCGTCGTCGGTTCATAGTCAAATTTTTCTATTACATTTCCCTCCTGGTCCTCGATCTGTACGCCGAAATGTGGTGTTACCCGCTTTCCCCCGTTAATGAGAGAACTGATCGTGGCTGCCATCTGCACTGGTGTGACCTGAAACGACTGTCCAAAGGATATGGTCGCCAGCTCTACCTGCCCGATGTTCTTTTTTTCATGCATGATCGTCCTTGCTTCTCCCGGCAGGTCAATGCCCGTTTTTGCCAAAAGCCCGAACTGTTTAAAATATTTATAATACTGGTCTACGCCAAGCCGCATTCCCAGTTCGATAAATACCGGATTGCAGGAGTTTTCCAGTCCCTGAACAAAGCTTTCCGGCCCATGCCCGCTCGTCCTCGCACACCGGATTCTGCGGTCTTCCACGATCTTATAACCGGGACAGAAGAAATTATCATTCAATGATACCACACCTGCCTCAAGCGCTGCGGAAGCCGTAATCACCTTGAACGTCGAACCCGGCTCATACGTATCATTAATACAGCCATTGCGCCACATCTGATTCAGCAGGTTCTGCTTCTCCTCCTGATTCGCGTAGGAAGACCCTTTTGGCAGCTCATATGGCTCGTTTAAATTAAATTCCGGCAGATTCACCATCGCCATGACTTCGCCATTCGACGGCTTCATAATAATCACGCTGACACTGTCTGCCTCTTTTGCCTGCATCGCTTTTTCTGCTGCCTGCTGCGCATACATCTGGATATTGTAATCCAGACTGGTACGCAGGTTATTGCCGTCTACCGGATTCAGCCTTGACTCGCCTGCATCTGCGATCTCCACGCCTTTCGCGTCTGTCAGTGTAAGTATCTGCCCATTCGTGCCCATCAGCTGCTCGTCGTACTTGACTTCAAGCCCGATAATACCCTGATTGTCAGCACCTGTAAAACCAAGTACTTTTGAGGCAAGGCTGTCATACACATAGTACCTCTTATAATCCTCATCCACCTTAACGCCTTCCAGCTTATGTTCTCGGATCTTATCGCCGATTTCTTTTGCTACATTTGATTTTATCCGCTCTATGGCACTGTATTTTTCCACCCTCTTTCGAACCGTTTCTTCATCCATATCCAGTTCTTCCGCAAGTACCTTAATCACTCTTTCCGCATCCTTAATCTGACTGTGTATCACAGATATGGTACATACGCTGCGGTTGGATGCCAGCACCTTGCCGTTAATATCCAGAATCTTCCCCCGCGCCGCCTTAATATCACGCTCCCTTTGATGCAGGTCTTCCGCCTTTGCGCTATAATACTCCGAGCGAAAAACCATCAGATATACCAGCCTCCCTGCGAGTACCATCATTCCTAAAAATATGACGCTAAAAACTGTGACAATTTTTTTTCTGTTATGTGTCCTTGTGCCATTCATAAAATAAACCTCATAATAGCAGTTATTATAGCTTATTCTGCAATTATGAGGTTATGTATTTTTTGCCGGATTTATCGTAAATATTGCAGTCTCTATCTATTTGATTATTGTATATCGCCGTTAATAATAGAATTTTCATTTACAGCCGTTTCGCAATGCTGTTCAAGACGATGATAAACGGTAAACTAAATCCTAATACAACAGATGCAATAAAGTTCCAACCCTAAACTTTACGAGGCTGTGATATCTGAAAATTCTGTCTAAATGGAATTCTAATTTACAGCTTCTCCTAACGCTGCCTTCGCTTCATAGCCGGCAATAGAAGTGTACATATTCGTATCTTTTTTCTTCGGAGCATCTTCATCCACTGCTTCATCTTTATAGATGTTCATATACGGCAGGATTTCCTCTAAAATCTCCCTCGCAAGATTCTGGGCAAAGGTACTGTGTGCCTGCGCTTCTCCCTCAGTGCTCTGATTCGGGGTATCAATGACTGCATAAATCACAAATTCTGGATTTTCCTGTGGAAGATACCCGATAAAAGATACCAGATAATTTCCGGTCCGGCGCGGCTGTTTTTCCGCTGTCCCTGTCTTGCCGCCCATCGAGTAGCCCGGTACCTTGGCAACAGCTGCGCTGCCTTTATTTACGACTGCATACAGATATTCCCGAATCTTGTCGCTTGTCTCTTTGGATACTGTCTGCTTCAGCAGCTCCGGCTTGATTTCTTCTACTGTACTGCCATTTTGGTCTGTGATCTTCGAGATGACATGCGGCTTATAATAATTTCCTCCGTTAATCAGAGAGCTGAATGCGCTGATCATCTGAATCATCGTACAGTTAAAATTCTGTCCAAATGACGAGGACGCCAGGTCTACCGAGCTCGTTTCCTCTACGGAACGCACCAACGTATCTGTCCTTGCCTCGCCCGGCAGATCTATATTCGTCTTGCGGCCCATGCCGAAAATAGTCTGGTATTTACAGAAATCTTCTTTTCCCATCCGTCTTACAATCTGCATCAGAGTGTCATTGCACGAATCCATCAGAGCACCCTGCAGAGTCTCTACACCATGACCGCTTCTGCTTACACAGCGAATCTTCTTATCTGCCACGACCTCAATGCCGTCACATACAAACGTCTCATTTCCTGTCAGCTTGCCGCTGTCTAAACCTGCGGCAACAGTCAGAGGCTTCTGCGTAGAACCCGGCTCATACGTATCACTGATGCAGAAATTACGCCAGACTGCATTTAAGGCATCGGTTGTCTCTTTCTCGCTCATTGCCTCGATTTCTTCCTTCGAGTAATAATCCTCTAGAGAACGTGGATTAGACAGGTCAAAATTGGGATAATCCGCCATCGCGATAATCGCGCCCGTATTCGGATTCTGAATAATCACGCCGATATGTTCTGCTCCGGCTCCCTCTCTCGCCGCATTTTCATACGACTTGTTAAATTCCTTGATCTTTGCTTCTACGACAGACTGGATGTTCATGTCGATCGTCGCAATCACATTGTTCCCATCTACAGCTTCTTTAATCGTTTTCTCAACAGAATTATCTGAGTTTAAATATCCATACTGCCTGCCATTTGTGCCGTTTAAAATATCGTTATATGAATTCTCAATTCCCGCCATCCCTACATCGCCGGAAGCTGTAAAGCCTACGACAGAGCTGGCAAGCGACTTATATGGATAACTGCGTACATATTCTTTTTCGAACCAGATGCCCTTGATATTTTTGGAAGGATCTTCTTCCTTTTCTTTGGTGTCGTCTTTTTTATCATCTTTGTTATTTTCTTCTTTTTCCTGTTCTTTGTTTTCGCCTTTTACATCGTCTTTATCATCTTTCTGGCTCGACTTTTCACTGCTGCTTTGCTTTTCTAAAAATCCCTGCATCTGCTCGTAGGACACATGCTTGGCAAGCACCTTATACCTGCTC
>CANDMV010000205.1 GCA_947385875.1 uncultured Eubacterium sp.
AAATCAGAGAAAACTGGCTGCAAGGTCATCGGTCAGGGCAGAGGCTTCGGTCAGAACGGAAGCCGGCGGTATGCTTGTGATTGATTTCGGCGGACAGATCGCGGTAAAAAAAGTGTCCATCCGGATTACGGGGACGAAAAAGGCACAGCCGCTGGCAGAGATCGCAAAGGTAGAATTTGTCAATGATATGGAAAGCAGGATTTCGGAGCCTTCCCTTGATATTCCTGCCATTACTTCCATAAAGGCAGGGAGCAGGCAGCTGTCGGTCTCATGGAAGGCACAGACCAATATAACCGGATACGAGCTGTACATATCAGGGCCTGTGAAAAATCAGGAAGCAGCTGAGACGCAGATCATCAGCACATCTGATGCCTCATATAGTGTTACGTCGATCAACAATAAAAATATGGTAAATAATAAAGACTATACATTAAAGGTACGTTCGGTAAACGGAGACTGGAGAAGCCCTTGGTCAGAAGCTAAGACCGCAAGAACGGTAACACAGAAAAAACCATCGCCGCCGGATAATGTAAAGGCCAAGGGCGGCTATCGATCCATAGAAGTATCGTGGAAAAATATGGAAGACGCAGATGGATATATGGTGTATTATAAAAAATCTGAAGATTCAGAATATCAGCCGGCAGTCAAAGGATTTACGCAGACAAAGGAAGGAACCGGCAGGCTGTCTGGCAGCCGCTATACGATTACCGGCTTAGAGGAACATGCTTCTTATTCGGTCTATGTCATCAGCTGGAATGAGCTGGGATGGAGCGGTGCGTCTCTTACCTCAGAAGCAGAGACAAGATCAGAAGCAGTGCCTAAGCTTCCGTCATATAAACGGCTGAATACTTCAAAAGGCAGAGGCGTACTGACGAAGCATATTGTAAGCGCGTATTTTGGAGGCAGCGGAAACGCTGTTATGACAGCCAGTCCGCTGGATGAGGTGACCGACAGCAATACAGCTCTGGGGCTTTTGGATGATGATTTTGCGTCTTATTGGAGCAAGGCAGACTGGGATGACGGTGTAGCATATCCGGGCTCCTCAAAGGGGATTACGATTACGCTGGATGACGAATATGCGATGAATTACTTTACATTCGCAGCCGCAGATCAGACCACAGGGGTAAACCGGGTCAGCATTGCATACTGGGATCAGTCAGGCGCACACCAAGCGGAATCAGTCGGTGCTCAGCTGGTGGAGAAGAAGGATCAGAATAGTAATCCATATTATATCGTGAAGCTGGATAAGACAATCCGGGCAAATAAAATCTATATGTGCCTTGGCAGGTCATGGAACAGCTATGCCCCGATGAAGGTCGGAGAAATACACTTCCATCAGTATGATTCTCTGGAAGATGATATTATGGGGCTGTATCAAAATGAGATGCATACAACCTTAAAGGATGAAGTTACAGAAGAAAGTATCAGACAGCTGGAAAACCGTCTGGAAACCATGGACGCAGCAAGCGGGGAAAAGCATCCGCTTTATCAGGAGCTGGCGCTGGAAATTAAGACGGCAAGAGAGATTTTGAATTCTCAGCTGGAGCCGGAATATCAGGTGCATAACCAGATTACAGCCGCAAAAGACAGGCATCTGGGCTTTGGCGGATTGAATGCGTGGCAGCCGCTTGGCAGAGCAGCTTATGCAGGCGAGACGCTGCTTGTATATGTAGGCCATAATACAAGACGGACAGGGGATACGGCAAGTCTGCAGCTTGTATTTACACAGCATCATGCCGAGTCATCTGCACTGGCGCAGACGGTGAACCTGAAGGTAGGGAGAAATATGATTACGGTTCCGCAGATTGCAGATAAAGAGTTCGAGCGCGGGGGACAGCTGTATGTAGCTTACACTGGCAATGATGCTGCAGACAAGTATGCAGTCCGCATCAGCGGGGGCATCAGCATTCCTGTCCTGGATGTATATGGAAAGACAGGAAGTGAGAGGACACAGGCTGTCCGCAGTTATCTCCAGCAGCTGGAGAAGCACGTAAGCTCTCTCGTCGGTGGGCATGACCAGCATAAAGACAAAATTAGCGGAATTGCACAAGACCGTCAATATGATGAGAAAAACTGTATTCTGAATGCGACTGACATTTTAATGGATCAGATGATGTATTCCCTGCCGGCGTCACAGGTGTGGAATAGTATTGGAAAGTCAGGCATCGAGGAGCAGATACAAAAGTTAGACCAGGCACTGCAGGCGATGGAAAAGACAATGGCCCTTTTCTATCAGCATAAAGGGCTGAGCAGTCAGGCAGGCAGCAAAAACGGGAATAATGCTCTGCCATCTCAGCATTTAAATATCAGATATATGAGAATGTTTGACGGAGCATTTATGTATGCGGCAGGAAACCATATCGGGATTGAATGGGGCTCCTCGACAGTAGCCGGAGCGAAAAGCTGGGACAGCTTCGGATGGGGAATTGCCCATGAAATCGGCCATAACATTAATCAGGGCACTTATGCGGTGGCAGAAATCACGAATAATTATTTTGCTCAGCTGCTGACGGGAAAACAGCGCTATACGGATGAAAATGTATATAAGAAGGTGACCTCCGGTACTACTGGGCGCAGCTCTAATGTATTTACACAGCTTGCGTTATACTGGCAGCTGCATCTGGCATTTGATACAAGTGCTGACGACAGACAGCGGTACGACAGCTATCAGGAGCAGTTTGACAATTTATTCTTTGCGCGGGTAGATACTTATTCCAGAAATCCGGAAAAAGCACCACAGCAGGGATTGAAGCTGAACGGCGGTACAGACCAGAATCTGATGCGTCTTGCATGTGCGGCAGCCAATAAGAATATTCTGCCGTTCTTTGAACGCTGGGGGATGGTTCCTGATAAAAATACGATTTCTTATGCTGAAAAATATGGGAAAGCAGATACAAAGGCACTGTATTATGTCAATAAGCAGGCAAGGGATTATAGAGTAAGCCATGCCGGGGAAGAAGATACGATCTTAAATCAGGATGCTGTGAAGGCTGAAGTAGATGCAGAGTCAAACAAAGCAACGATTACAATATCTACAGATAAAAGGCAGGAGCTGATTATAGGATATGAAATTATCAAAAGCACAACCAGCAATGGCGTTACTGCTTCTGAAGTAGCCGGATTTGTGCCGATTCAGACAGCAGCATCTACCAAATATGTAGATACGATTTCAGCCATGAATAACCGTGTGATCTCCTATGAAGTCCGGGCTGTCGATCAATACCTAAATTATTCGCTTGCAGCATCAGCAGGCTCTGTCAAGATCCAGACCGATGGTATTCTTGACAAGGATGCATGGACGGCGGAGACTACAATGACTTCTGAGGATGACAAGGCAGTGGATAAAAATGAAGAGGATCCAGACAGCGGTTATCATGAAAGCAGCCCGCAGAATGTAGCACAGACGACAGTAAACAGTGCTGACCGTATGATTGACAATCTGACTGAGGGAGACGGCATTTACCATGGAAACAGTAACGGCGAAGCACAGATTACGATTGATATGCATAAAAATGAGCAGGTGACAGCGTTAAAGTATCAAGGAGATGCGCTTCCTTCGGTAACAGTCAGAGTAAGTACGGATGGTAAAGTCTGGACCACTGTAAAAGAAGATGATGAAGGCTTGGCATCTGGAAGCGGTACGGTCTGGTTTCAGTCGGTGAAAGAATCAGAAAAGAACAGCTGGATTGGGACTTATGATGCCAGATATGTACAGTTAGCTTTTCACAAGTCTGGAAGTGTTCAGATCAAAGAAATTGATCTGTGCGGGCCGTCCGGTGATAATCTGGAATTTTTGACAGCGGATGATAAGCAGCCGGCAGTCGGCATTCTGGCAGAAGATTATCAGTATGCTGACGGTGAGGACAATGTGATTAAAAAAGGCTCGTTAGTGTTTACAGGACGCTACAAGGGCAATCCGGCGTATAATGTAGTTATGCTGTATGATACGAATGGAAATGTCATTGGCTCAGGCGCTGATGGTAAGGTACGCGCGGAACAGGTGATCTTTGCTCCGGTGCCAGAAAAAGGCAGCATGGGCGAGACATCGGATGGTACATGGGTATATTATGTAGAACCGGGTCAATGGGAAGCAAATGTTTCGTCGATCACAGGTGTACGTGGAGAGCTGTATCGAGTAGACGATGCTAAGACTCTGGAAGGAGAGCGCATTGTCAGCGATACTATGATTCTTGAAATGCCTAAGAATTTGTCTGAGATTCGGCTGACTGGAAGCGTGATAGAAAGGTAGAGGGTCAAAACTAAAAATGAATAAATATTTACGAGTACTTTTGATTTCTTTCTTCCTGCTGATGGCAGTTCCTCCTGCGGCGGTATCGGCCGCGGCAGGAGGCGAGCTGGCAGTCGATCGGCAAGGCGTGACGATCACGCTGCGAAAGCCGCAGGAAGAGACATATGCAGTGAGTGCTCTGCGTTTTCGAATGTATGTGACAGTCAGTGCAGGAAGCATGGAACAGCCGACATTTCAGTTTGCAGGCAGTGACTCAGAGGAAGTTGTTCGAAATGTTTCAGTAACTAATACCAAAGATGGCAGATATCTGGCGGATGTAATTATATCAGGGAAAAAGGGATGGGATATTTTTGGGGACGGCGGGCAGGCTGTAATCGGAACGCTTTCCCTTCATCCGCTGGATGGTCAGTTTCATGCGGTAGTGCAGATCGCGGAAGAAGAAACGAAAGAGGGGTTGAAGCCTGCGCTTCGGTATGTCAGCAGTGTCGATTATTCCGTGCAGGTTGTGCCGGTGGAAGGTGTGCAGTCTGTGAAAATTACCAGCGGGGAGGATGGAGCTTCTGAGCAGCCGTCCAATCCAGAAACGCCAGAAACACCGGGGTCTTCTGATAATTCCGATTCATCCGGGTCTTCTGGAACGTCAGGAACACCGGGTTCTTCTGATAATTCCGATTCGTCCGGGTCTTCTGGAACACCAGGTATACCGGGAACACCGACAGTACCAGGAACGCCGGATACAACCGTGAGGCCTGGTGTGCCGGGAACGCCTGGCAATATAGGAACACCGGGAGCATCAGAAACACCAGGCACAGGAAATACGGATTCATCCGGTACTGAAGATGCGAAGCCGGATGGGTCAGATTTTTCAAGCGGAGCGGCGCCGCAGCTGGGCTTAACGGTAAAAAGCGGCGCAAGACGCGTCCGGTTTCAGTGGAGCCTGGTGGCAGGTGCGGACGGATATCAGATTTATGAGTATCAGGAGGATACTGGTAAATATAAGCGTTTAAAAACGATTTTTCAGGCACAGGCGACCGGATATTCCAGAAAAATGGAATATGGTACGACTTATACATTTAAGCTGCGGGCATTTCAGACAAAGCAGGATGGCAGCAGGATGAACGGTGCTTTTAGTCAGGCTGTTACAATAACGACACCGCCATCCAAGGTCAAAGGCCTGAATGTGAAGTCACAGCCGCAGGGAGCTCTGCTCACGTGGAAACGCATGGAGAATGCGGACGGTTATCAGATCTATCAGAGTACAGAAAAGTACAAAAAGTATACCCGCAGAAAAACAATAAAGAAGGGCAGTGTGCGTAAATTTGCTGATAATCAGCCGATGGATGGGAAAGTATATTACAAAGTAAGAGCCTATGTCGTCGGAGCTGACGGGAAGCGTGTATATGGGGCATTCAGCAGTATAAAGAAAATGCGGTGAAGACCTGTTACAAAGCTACGTACTGATTGAGAAACGGCTGACAAGTTCGTAAAAAGGACAATGTGAAGACTTGTACAGAGCTGTGTACTGATTGAGAAACGGCTGACAAGTTCGTAAAAAGGACAATGTGAAGACTTGTACAGAGCTGTGTACTGATTGAGAAACGGCTGACAAGTTTATAAAAAGGACAATGTGAAGACTTGTACAGAGCTGTGTACTGTTGGTGACGATTTGATGATATATGTAGGGAGAAAAGCTATGAAAAAGTATAGGAAGTCTGTCATAAGTATGATGCTGATGCTCGTGCTGCTGTTATCCGGCTGTTCGATCACGATTAAGGATGTATCAGACAGCGCGGACTCATCGATTCATTCAGGACGGACAGATACGAAAACAGCCTCAGACAATCCGGGCACGGCAAAGAATGCGGCTTCTATTCCCCAAATAAAAGATTTTGATGCATCATCCTATGATTCTTATATTATCATAAATGATAATATACCCGAATTTTCAGAAAGTGAGATTACGGATACATCCTTTGAGGAATATGCGCCGTTAGATGAGCTGGGCAGGTGCGGCGCGGCATATGCGAGCATCGGTACAGACCTGATGCCGACAGAAAAGCGTGGCAATATCAGCATGGTAAAGCCTACGGGCTGGCACAGTGTGAGATATGACGGCGTAGAAGGCGGCAGCTTATATAACCGCTCTCATTTGATCGCATATCAGCTGGCTGGGGAGAATGCAAATGAGAACAATCTGATTACGGGAACGCGGTATATGAATGTCGGCATGATTCCATTTGAAGAGCAGGTGGGAGATTATGTAAGGGATACAGACAATCATGTCATGTATCGGGTAACTCCGTTTTTCGAGGATGATAACCTGATCGCCAGCGGCGTACAGATGGAAGCGCTGTCAGTAGAAGATGATGGTGAAGGAGTCTCCTTCAATGTCTTTTTATATAATGTGCAGCCGGGTATTGAGATTGATTATGCTACAGGAGAGAGCAGGGAAAAGACAGATGATGCGGGTTATGAAGAAGAAGGCAGTGCTTATATCTTAAATACGAATACGATGAAATTTCATCTGCCTTCGTGTGGCAGCACAGAAAATATTCAGAAGGAAAATCGTAAAGAGTTTCGCGGTGACAGGGAAAAGCTGCTGGAAGAAGGATATGCTCCGTGTGGGAGCTGCAATCCATAGCATAACGAGGATTTTCAAACATGCTTTTAGAGCTCCATTCAGGCGGAAATTACAGTTTAGCGTAGTCTGATTTGCATCAGTGCAAGGCATAATTTCCACGGCGATGAGCCATCGACTAGAAATTTTAACGCAGCAATAGCGTGAATCAGGCTGTGATAAACTGTAAAATCTGTCTGAATGGAGCACTAGAGCGTGTTTGAAAAATCAAAACTTTTGTTCATTTTAACCAAATAAGTAT
>CANDMV010000206.1 GCA_947385875.1 uncultured Eubacterium sp.
CCTGCAGCGGCGCTGCGGCATCTCCCGCTGGAGCCGGAATTTTCTCTACAACCGCCTCTAATACCTGATCGATATTTACCCCCGTCTTCGCTGAAATCAGCGGCGCATCCGCAGCTTCCAGACCAATAATATCCTCGATCTCTTCCTTTACCCTCTCCGGGTCTGCACTCGGCAGGTCAATTTTATTGATAACAGGAAATACTTCCAGATCATGATCCAGTGCCAGATATACATTCGCCAGTGTCTGGGCCTCGATTCCATGGGCCGCGTCTACAACCAGAATCGCTCCATCACATGCCGCAAGACTTCTGGATACTTCATACGTAAAATCAACGTGCCCCGGCGTATCTATTAAATTAAAAATATATTCTTCCCCATCTTTTGCTTTGTAAATAATGCGGACTGCCTGCGACTTGATCGTAATCCCACGCTCACGCTCTAAGTCCATATTGTCGAGTACCTGCGCCTGCATTTCACGCTCTGTTAAAAGTCCTGTCTTTTCAATGATGCGGTCTGCCAGTGTAGATTTGCCGTGGTCAATGTGGGCGACGATACAAAAATTTCTGATTCTGCTCTGATCTATTGCCATAATTCCTCCATCTATGTTATCATAAAAGTTTTTGGGATTTGCTTTAACTTTTTGCTGAAACAATTCTATGGTGCTGTACTGAACACTCTCCTATATGCATTGTACATATTAACATAATTTGCCTGTCTACGCAACATCTCCCTGCAACAATTTGGACAATGCGGTTATAGTTTAGATCAGGTGTTATATTTTGGGATACCCGGACGCCGGTGAGAGGGGAGCTGCCTCATCTTTCTGTGGCTTTTCCAGAATGATAAGAATCCCTAAGGAACTGTCCATAAATAACTTTTAAATAGTGCGCAGGATTTTTCTTCGAGAGTGCTGCTCAAAAATCAGGCGCATAGCGGGCTATGTAACTAATTTTTGAGCAGTGCTCTCGGAGAAAAAGGCAAGCAATATATGCCCGCGAACGCCAATGTATCTGGAAATCTTTTTCGTTCGCGGGTATACATTGATGCAGCTTTATTTGACGAAGAAAATTTCTTGGCATAGATGATCCTGCTGACATAGCTGCAAAGGCTTATTTTCATGCCAAACTAAATTTATCCTTGTCTTTTCATCAGCCGATGCTTGAACGCTCTTATCTTTGCCCCATAGCGGCTTGAAAACAGCAGTCCGGCCAAGAGCATACCCACTGCAATTCCCTGTGCAATATCCAATCCCGCAATAACTGTTGGATTATCATAAAGTCTTGTGTCCTTAATGATAGTATAGGCTAATATTAAAAGTAACGCAATTCCATTACAGATACGTACACGCCTATGGTACCGCTCTGCTTCCGTATTTGTATAATCTACTGCCTGCAATACCGTTTGTTTCATTTCCTTATCCATATTCTCGCTTTTCCTTTCTCCATTTAGAATTTCTCGCAGGTCAACTTCGTAATAATCAGATATTTCAAGCAAAATATCCAAATCCGGCATATTGTTGCCGTTCTCCCAACGAGATATTGTTCTGTTTGATACGTTAAATTTTTCCGCAATTTGTTCCTGGGTCAGCCCTTTTTGCTTACGGAGTTCTTTTAAGAAGCCTCCGATTTTTACCTGATTCACTGCTTTTCCTCCTTTCAGAAAAAATCCTACCAAAAATGCCTGATAAAAAACACGACACAAAGCGAGAATTGCCCCATTTTACTACCAGACAAGGTGTGTCTGCCACTGAATTTTTTTTCAAAATGATTCTGAAACTGGCAGTCGGTTCTATATATGCATTATCTCCGCCATTATAACACAACTTTGTAATAGGTGGAATTCATTCTGGCAGCAGCTCAGCCAAAGGCTGTCGACTAAGCAAAACACAACAGGATATAATTAAAATTTTACATCTGCTATACCTTATATATGTTTTGCTTAGCAGACAGACCCATAAAAAGAATCAGCTCTGGGACATATTGTCTCAAAGCTGATCTCCAACAAATTGTATACCGCGTCAGCCTCTCGGTTTACCTGACAGCAGCAGCCATACTGACAAAACGCTAATCTACTGCTCTTTTCCTGAATCTGGCAGTATCCAAATGCGCATTGTAATTATATACTGACAAATGTTAAACTACTGCTCCTTTCCTGAGAGCACTTTATCCAGCACATCTGCCAGCGGCTCCATCGCATTCACTGCTTCGTCGTAAGTATTGGTCTGTGCTCCGACCTCCACAAGCAGTGATTTCGGCAGATAATGCAGGTTATACCGATATCCCTTCAGATAGATGCATCTGGAAAATCCCGGATAATACTCTGCCGCAGCCAGCTGAAGCTGTAAAGAAAATGCCAGATTATCCGACAGATTCGGATTCGCCAGATAGCCGATGTCTCCCTGCGCCGTCGTATGGCTTAAACCGTTAAAAAACATAATGGTCGCCGTATCTTTACCATTAATCTTTTCCACCAGTCTTGTTCCTTCTGCAACCCCGTCCCTATGCAGGTCTATCACTACCTGAATGCTTGGATTTTCTTTCAGCAGCCGCTCTAGCGCCGGTGCAGCTTTGGAATAAGCATTATCCCTGTCAGGAATGTCATATTCTCCTTTGTGATGCAGCACCTTATATCCATATGTATCCTCCAGCAGCTTTGTCAGATAATCCCCCAGCCCGACGACAGACTGAGATGCATCCATGGAATCTGCAAATCGTTCCTGTGAATGTGTATGATAGATCAAAATCTGCGGCCCTTCCAGTTTTTGATCGACACTCATATCCTTTGCCAGCAGCTCGGCTGCATTTAACTGACTGCTGTTTATAGTTGTCGTACTATCAACACGGTAAAAATTCTGCAGCAGATAGTCAAAATCATTTAATTTTTCACGGGAATATTTTTTTACCTTTTCTCCGGGAGCTGCCGTGCTTAAACCAGTACCAGAGGCAGAGGCCGCATCCTGAGTACAGTCTGCCCCGGTATTATCTGTCTCCTGAATTCCCTGCAGGTCTATTTCATCCTGCTGTGTCAACTGATTTTCATTTATCATCTGATTATCATCTATTACATTTAATATATCGAATGTATCCATATTGCTGCCGCAGCTGTCTTCCGCCTCTTCGGGGAGACCGGACAATCCTGATGCGATCTGAATCTCCTGCCTTCTGGTATAGCCATAAATCGGCAGCAGCTCATCCATGCTGTCCGCCAGATATTCGTAGAGCGTTCTCTGTTCAGACTGAGCAGTATCATAAGTCAATATAGGAATGCAGCTTTTGACTGCCTGATAACCCAGATTGGCCTGCATGGATTTCACTACTGTATCCATAATTGTATTTTTGGTAATTCCGGCTGATTCCATGATATAGATGCAGGCAGCGGTAAAAATAATCAACGGAACCGTCCCCGCCCATCTCTTCCTTCTGCACTTTTTCTTATAACGCATGATTCGCCCTCCCACTCCAAAACAGTATATGAAACTCTGCCCTGGATTTATGTCTATTAAGGAAGACAGCCTGATGCAACAAGGCGACACATTTCCCGCTGATACCACAAAAGCCGCAAAGTCTTGTAGTTCCCATTCTATACTGCACACCTTAGTCATTTGCGGTACGCTGTGCAGTAATGCTCCGCGCCGCTATCATTCTGACTGCAAATCCTTGAGACGCGGAGTATCGTTCTATTTCATTCTGTTTGATGGTTCTTCTTTGTGGATTCAGTCTGATTCTCTGTAATCGCTCTGCTGCGATTCTATTCTACTCGTCTTCTTTCTGCAGAGCGATATTAATCCCTTCTGATATAGTAAAGCTCAGCCTTTTTACCGCCTCATCCACATCCTTCGGCGTAACAAACAATGTATTAAGCTGTGGTGTCAAAAGCTCATGCACAAGCTCATATTTTTCCATCATATCCAGCTTTTCATAAGAACTGCTGATGCAGCGCAGCTGCTGAGCCTGACTCATGGCTTCCAGCAGATTATTCATCGTATCAATCACAATCGTGGCAGCATCCACAACTGTCGGTATCCCTATTGCAATGACTGGAATGCCCATGCTCTCAGCATTCAGGGCATGTCTGTGGTTGCCTACGCCGGATCCCGGATTAATGCCCGTATCCGTGATCTGTATCGTGCGGTTCAGCCTTCTCGTACTCCGCGCTGCGAGAGCGTCTACAGCAATAATAATATCAGGATTTGTTTCTTTGATAATACCGCGCACGATTTCCATAGATTCGATGCCGGTCTGTGCCATAACTCCAGGCACAATACTGCTGACAGACCTGTGACATCTGTCTCCGATCGCATAATTTCCAAATTCCTTTATAATATGCCTTGTAATGCATAAGTTGTCAACCACTCTGGGCCCTAAAGAATCCGGCGTTACCGCCCGGTTTCCGAGCCCTACAACCAGAGTGGTAAAATCTTTTTTCTGTGGAAACAGCCGCTTTAACACCCTTGACAGCTGCATGGAAATTTCCCTGTGATAACCCTCATCTTCTTCAATCATGTTTGGAGCTTCCAGCGTCACATAGCTGCCTTTCGGCTTTCCCATTGCCTGTGCTCCGTTTTCCGTCTCAATAATTACGCTGCTGATGTGAATATCTTTCGTTGCCTGTTCCTCCTCCAGCCTTACTCCTTTGATCTCTACGTTGTCTTCTTCAAATTTTTCACGCGCCTCCAGCGCCAGATCTGTCCGAACCTGGTACATTTTTATCACCCTCGCTAATCATTATTCTTTGTATCTTATAATTACAGTTCAGCCTTCGTCTTCACTGTAACGGAATCCGGCTCATTGTAGGTTCGCCTTTGACAAAGAGGGTACTTGCAGTTAATGCAAAGTACCGGACTGAACTGTAACATCTTATAACTATTTTTTGCAAAAAAACTCAATTTATGTATTGACAGACCATTTCAATTATTCTATTATAATCTAGTGTTCGTTAGAATGTCCGTGTCCGCATAATGAACACCATTACATTGAATTTTAACAGCTGTTGCGCAGGGAACAGTTATAAATTTTATTGCAAATGGAGGTGTTTCGCTTGGCTAATATTAAATCAGCAAAGAAAAGAATTCTTGTATCGGCAAAAAGAGCTGCCCGTAATAAATCGATTCGTTCCAAGGTAAAGACATCGATCAAAAAGGTAGACGCTGCTATCGCTGCTAATGATAAAGAAGCTGCAAAGGCTGCTCTGGTTAATGCTACATCAGTAATTGCCAAAGCTGCTACAAAGGGTGTCTATCACAAGAATAATTCTGCCAGAAAAATTTCAAGATTAAGCCGTGCTGTAAATAAAATGGCTTAACAGCAGACGATAGAATCTAGATCTGGATATAAAAAGACCACCGCTCCCTCTCAACCGGTGGTTTTTCTTATTTCTTGATTTATGAAAAAAAGGCGCTTTTTTCCATCATCATATATGATTGAAAAAAAGGCGCTTTTTTTCCACCATCATATAAATTATAGAACCCCGCATTATTCCTGTCAGCATTCGCACTATCTTTTTCAAATCCATATTTCATTATAAACTCATGACTGTGTATCATACGTCACTCATTTTCAACTATGCGCACTATACCGGATAATTAACATCTCCACTGCAATCCTGTCGATCATCTTCCCGGTCTTGCTGTCTGTTTCCAGTTCAGCCCCTTCTGTCAGCGCCTGTTTCAGCTCTTCCATCGTAAAGGATGCTGCCTGCTCCAGATTACGCTTTACTGCAAATGGAGGAATTCCCGCCTTTGCAGCCATAGTCTTCGCATCCACTCCCGCATTTTTCATTGATTTCAGATCCATTAAAATCCGAAACTGCCTGTTAATCAGATAAAGGATTCGCATCGGCTGTTCTTTTAATGCCAACAGGTCATAATACAATGATAACGCAAGCTTCTGCTGACGCTTTCCAATCGCATTGACCATGTCAAAAATCCGGTTCGAAATCTGACTGGTACAGACTGCCTCCACATCCTCCGCTTCAATGACACCTTTCTCTAACGTATAGCAGAGCAGTTTTTCCAGTTCTTTGTCAATATTCCCCATATCAGTGCCTGTCTTGGTCAAAAAAAGCTGCATGACTGACTGTGTAATTTTTTTATTTTCTTTCTTCAGCCGGCCCAGAATCCAGCGAATCAGCAGCTGTTCGTCCTGCGCGCCAAATTCAACTGCGCAGCCTGACTTGTTTACTGCTTTATACAGCCTGCCGCGTTTGTCAATTTCAGATTCTACAAATACAATATAGGCTGTCTGCGGGATTTCCGGTATGTAGTCTGCCAGCTCCTCGCAGCTTTTTTTGAAAAAGCCGCTGTCTTCGATGAGAATCAGCCTGCGCTCCGCGAAAAACGGCATTGTCTGCGCCACATCGATCAATTCTAACGGATTGATATTATTTCCTTCATAATACGAATAATTCATAGTATCATCCGGAGAAATTAAAGCGTTTTTTAATTTATTCTTGTACTGCTGCTTTAAATAATTCTCATCACCATATAATAAATAGGTATTTTTAAATTGTCTCGTCCTAATATCTTCATCTATTGTCTTCATATTCAAATCCTTTTACCGTATTCATATGATAAATACCACGCAGATCTTCAATCAGCCCCAAAGTGAATCCGTGATAGAAATTCTCAGGCTGCTTAAATTCTGATGGTTTCTCTCCAGTATCAAAGCTGCTGAACGTCTCTTTTGCAATTTCATTTACATACTCATTCATATACTGCAGATCCGCAGAAAAAAGCTCATCAGAGAATTGATGATACTCCACTCTTTTATTAGAAAACCAGTCAAGAAATATCTCATACCTCTTCTTCTGTAAACCCAAAAGCTGTCTCATATTTCCTAGGGCGTGTTTGAAAAATCATTCCCGCGATCTGCACTCCCCACTTTGCGGA
>CANDMV010000207.1 GCA_947385875.1 uncultured Eubacterium sp.
GTCTAGGTAGGCTTAAAAACTTATCTCGGAGGTCAACCACTTTGTGGGCGGTTGTCTCCTCTTCTATATCTATAATATAGCATACTCCCCGGATAAATTCAAGAAAAAGTTCCGTTAATGCAAACTGTTAGGGAAGTAATAGTTACTTTTCACACCCTGACCAGACACCCGCTGTCTGGTCAAGGCCAAAGAATGCAGCTTGCCATGCATCCGGCCCTTCGCCAAGGGCGAACTTTCAATGGGCCGGATGCCGTTACTTTTTACAGCACAGCCGCTTTCTGGCTGGGGTGTGAAAAGTAACAAGTAATAGACTGCTGTCCTCTGTGGCTCTATAGGTTTGAAATACTCATCAGGGTTTTCTCCGGCTTCTATCAATTCCTGTCTGCATTGCTCTATCCGCTGTAAAAGTTCTTCCTTACTCTCCCCGGTTATCGCCATTACATCATTTAAAGAAAAATACTCATGCTCATTAAATGAGGATGCAAGGCTCATCTCAAACCGCTGTAGATAGCTTCTAATGACAGATTGAAAATAATGACAGATTGAAAAAATATAGGGTATTTTGAAACAAGGGCAGATGCACAAATAGCACTTTTCAACTACATACAAAATCCATATAACATTGATAATAGAAAAACTATGGAATGTCGTAAACCATGATGAATTTATGCAAATTCCACTTGTATTTATCTACACCGGAATGCGTGTTGGGGAATTATGGAATCTAAAGACGGAAGATGTTCATTTAGCAGGCAGATACTTTGAAGTAACAAAGTCAAAAACGGATGCAGGTATCAGAACAGAACTGTGCCGATTGCTGAAAAGATTGCTCCATTCTTTGAGCATTGGCTATCTAAAAATACTGAATATGTTTTTACCAACAGACAAGGCGGTCAATTTAAAGACAGAAATTTTCGTGATAGTTATTGGCATCCTCCATTTACTGATATACCGTCGAGTTCGTGTGGTCTTTTAGAGTGTTAAATGATGCGATTACTGAATAGGTGATTGCATCTTTTTTTGTGCAAAAATGCAGTTTAAATCTTTATATATTTGTATAATTTAACTGAATAAAACAAAAATTAAATATTAAATTTTATTTTATTTTGCTAAATTTCGTGAATACAGTTGCAAAATACTATAAGTGCATATATAATGCTAGTAGTCACTATTTTTGAGAAAAATAATGACTACTAGGGTGCATACATACCGAAATAATACGATGCTGTCTGGCGCAGTCGGCTGCATCCGCTATAAACTGCAGAAAGATAGGAGACAGGACATGCAGGAATTAGATTATACAAAAATAGGGATGAGGATTCGTCAGGCCAGAAAGTCAAAGAAGTGGTCGCAGGAGGAGCTTGCCAAAAGGTGCGGCATTAGTATGCCTTTCTTGGGGCACATTGAGCGTGGAACACGAAAAATGAGCTTAGAGACCCTGGTCAGCTTGTGCAGAGAGCTGGATATGGATGCAGATGAGCTGCTGTGGGGCATTCCGAACGCATCTGACGGCGTGCTGCTTCATATGTGGGGACAGGAAAAGGCAAAGGATGCTGACAGCTATGACATATATTCAAAGATTATGAAATCTGTGGCAGAGATTATGAGTAAGACATGAGAGCGCAGGCAGCAGAACCCGGCTCCAAAGAGCAAGTGGTAACGAAAAAAGACATGAAGCGGGTTCAAGTGTTGATGTCAACCTATAATGGTGAAAAATATATAGCGCAGCAGATTGAGAGTATCCTGCGGCAGAAACATGTTCATGTATTTCTGTTAGTCCGCGATGATGGATCCAGAGATTCGACATGGAATATACTAAACAAATATTCAGCAGAGTATCAAAACGTGCATGCCTATGCGGGAGAAAATATCGGGACACAGAAAAGCTTTTTTAATCTTCTGACACACGCAGATTTACAGATGGATTATTATGCGTTTTCTGATCAGGATGATGTCTGGCATTCACAGAAGATATATAGGGCAGTACAGATCTTGGAAAGTAAGGCAGGACATCAGCCGCTGCTCTATGCAGGAAATGTGATCTGTGCATCAGAAAATCTTAAGCTCAGAAAACACAATTATTGTCCGGTCCGCAGACAGCCGTCTTTTGGCAACGCGTTAGTAGAAAATATATGCAGGGGATGCACAGAGGTGTTTAACAAAAGTCTTTTCGATCTTGTCCGCACCCATCCTCCGCGATGTGCGATACTGCATGACTGGTGGCTTTATATGGCAGCATCGTGTTTTGGCGAGGTTTACTTTGATGACAAAGCATATATATTGTACCGTCAGCATGGCAGGAATCAGGTGGGGATGCCGGATACGCTGTGGAAACGGTGGAAGCATAGGTTTTTGAATGTAGAAAGTCTGCGGGGAATGCTGTCAGTGCAGGCAGAAGATTTTACATACGTCTATAAGGATATGCCGATAAAGAGCAGAGAGCTTAGCCTGATGAACGGATACCGGCAGGATAGAAAGAAAAAGCAGGCGATTCTTATGGGAGATACTGTGTATCGGCAGAGCTTGATAGATCAGCTTCTCTATAAAATATTGTTTGGGATTAACTATTTATAAAAACCAGAAAACATGATTTGAAATCAACGGTATGTAAAAATCAGAAATCTATAAAATATGATTTGGATTTAGCCAGTTGTAAAATTCAAATGGTAAACGCTGTGTTCAGATTTGAATTATTTTTAATCGGAAGATCATATGGATAAGACGCAGATACAAGAATTAAAAAAGAAAATTGATAAGGCAAAAGTCGTGTCATTTGATATGTATGACACACTAGTCTTTCGGAAAACCAGACAGCCTCAGGATATATTTGCTTTAGTAGAATGCGGCATCGGTATCTCAGGCTTTGCAGATCTGCGGGAAAGGGCGCAGAGAAGGGCTGCCAGATCTATCCGGCAAAAGTATGGTTATCCACATCCGAACATGCATGAAATCTACACATTTTTAAGCCGCGGCAGTCAGAAGATGCTGCAGGCAGAAAAAATAGAAAGAAAGCTGGAAGAATGTCTGGCAGTGCGCAATCCGGCAATGCACAGAGCGCTGCGGTATGCAAGAGAGCAGAACAAACGGGTGGTTGTCACCTCGGATATGTATATGGAGAGGTTTCAATTAGAAAAGATTCTTAAAAAATGTTCGATTACAGAGTGGGATGCTGTCTATGTATCGTCAGAGTTTAGGAAGACGAAATACGACGGCACAATCTATGATTTTATCATAGAAAAAGAAAGCGCAGCTCCATGTGAGATTCTGCATATTGGAGATGATCTGCACGCAGACGTATACATGGCAGAAAAAAAGGGAATTGCTGCCTATTGGTATCGGAACAAGGAAATAGACTTGGCAGAAAGTCTATATAAAAGCAGCCATCCGCGCGGGGCTGGACTGTTTGGGGAAAGAATGGGCATCTGGGACAGTCAGAAATTTCATGGCAGCATATATGGTGATGCCAATGGATTAAAAGAAGGAATGGACATCTGGGATGGCCGTAAATCTTATGGCAGCATACATGGTGATGCCGATGGATTAAAAGAAGAAATGACCATCTGGGACAGAGAGGAAACTTATAGCAGCTTACATGACAATGCCAATGAGATTAAGGAAGAGATGAAAGAGGAGACGGCCTTCTGGTATAACTTAGGATATCAGATCGGCGGGCCGCTATATATGGGCCTTTGCTTGTGGCTAAAGAAAAAGCTTGGACATCAAAAGCTCTTCTGCCTGTCAAGAGATGGATATAACCTGACCCGTCTGCTGCCGCAGTTTGGTATATCGGATGTTGAATACATTTACGCATCCAGAAGGGCTCTGCTGCTGCCTCATATTACAAGACTTGGGCAAAGTGAACTGGAGCTGCTGCCGCCATATTCGTGCGGACAGTCGGTCGGTGAGATTTTAAGTTATATCGGACTGGATGAAATACCGGAAGCAGAAATCAGAAAAGCAGGATTTGACGGAGCCTGCGCTGTCATTCGCGGGAAAAGTGACATAAAAAGACTCAAGCAGTTATACAAGAGAAATGAAAAGCTTATTTTAGAATCCTGCAGACAGGAACGCGCCGGTTTAAAGAAATATTTTGCGTCCAAAGAGTTATTTCGAAAAGAATTGTATCAACAGTTACTATTTCAAAAAGAAGTGTGCTTTTTTGACAGCGGGTGGAATGGAACATCGCAGTACTTACTCAGAAAAATCTATCAGGCTCTGCAAACGAAAGGCAGTATCCGTTTTTATTATGCAGGAATAAAATCAAATGCAGATAGCAGGCAGCGGTTAAAAGGATGCCGTTTTCAGAGTTATTTTGCTGGAACTATGGATAGACGGACGATGAATCAGCTGCTGGCATCATCGGCAGTATTAGAATTATTTTTTAGCGAGGATGCTCCGGCGGTGGAACGATATGGGATATCCGGGATACAGTTTGATGCTTATCAAAAGAGGGAATATATCCGCTGTGTGAATCAAGGCATTGAGGATTATATCCGCCAGAATAAAGTCCTGCGCACAGTCTTATCTGCAGAAGCATTAGAACGCTTTGGAACACATAATCTCGTGAAGCTGGTATTGGATCCTAGTGCCGGAGAAGCTGAATATATAGGGAACATAGAAAATGCAGATCGCTTATCAGAGGCTGACGGGATGAAAAAATATGTGGCGAGAATTACAAAAGAAGCGCTTATAGCAAATCCGTTATTGGATATTTACTGGGCCAAGGGAGTATACAGGCATCCGCGGAATGCGTGGTATGTGAAAGTGTTTGTGTGGTTTAGACAGATGGGAGCCTGGGTGTATAGGGCTGGGAGGCGGATGTGCAGGAGAAATTGAGATGCGGATGCTCATACAGAAGACTGCATAGAAACAGAGGACTGCATAGAAACAGAAGACTGCATAGAAGCAGAAAGCTGCATAGAAATAGAAAACGACATAGAGTTGAAAAGGTTGAAAGATGAATAAAGCTTTTTTTCTGGATCGGGATGGAACCATTAATGTGGATAAGGGTTATATTCATAGAGTCTGTGATTTAGAGCTGTTGGATGGAGCGGCGGACGCGATCCGCAGGATGAATCAAAATGGATTCAAAGTCATTGTAGTTACAAATCAGTCAGGTGTGGCAAGAGGCTATTTTCCATATTCAGCAGTTCAAAAGATGAACGATACACTGCAGAAAATGCTGCAGAATTATCATGCCCATATCGATCGGTTTTATGTATGCCCGCATCATCCAGATGGAATCATAAAATCTTATAATATATCCTGCACATGCAGAAAGCCGGGACTTTTATTATTTCAACAGGCCCAAAAGGATTTTGAGATAGATATGGGACAAAGCTATGCGGCAGGGGATAAGCTTTCTGATATTCAAGATTTATATAAAATGGGAATCCGGCGGACAGGCTTGATTGGAAACAGCGGGCGGGCAGATTGTTACAGCAGCTTAATGGAGTTTACAGACAGCGTTCTGCGGGAGTGTATGAATGGAAATTAGAACGAGAATATCACTGTTTGCAGAGAGGTGCCTGCTGATTGTTTTTGCATTATCTGCGAAAAAAAGGCGGCCTCAAAAGAAAACTGGAAAGATCTTGGTTGCCAGAACAGATGGAGTGGGAGATTACATTTTATGGCTCAGTGTGGAAAAGCAGATCAGAAATTTGTATCCAGATTCGCAGATCGAAATGGTCTTTGATGAAAGAAAGCCTACACCAGAACTGGCGCAGTATGATACCTATATTGACAGCTGCTTTTCACTTTCTATTGTGACATGGAAAAGATTTGTATCTATTTTTGCTATGTGCAGGAAAGAATATGACGTTATCATACAGCCTGTTTATTCAAGGCTTGCGCTGACTGATATACTGCTGTTCGCGGCAAAAGCGCATAAAAGAATTACGATTGACACAAATGGACAATATCTGACAAAACAGGAATTAAAGTGGTCGAACCGTGGATATGATGTGATTTTAAAGGCTTCCAAAGAGCGGAAGCATGAGCTGATAAGATGTGCAGAGCTTTTACGGGGGCTGGGGGTCAAAGATTTCCGTGCGTGCCTTCCAGATCTTAACTGTCTTAATATTGAAAAAAAGAAATTGGCAGACGACTATATTATGGTTTTTCCATCTGCTTCATGGATTGGAAAGGTATGGGAAAAAGAGAAATATGCGAAGGTGATACATTGGCTGATACATAGATATTCAGGAAAAATTTATTTATGCGGCGATTCAAAAGATCAAGAAATCTGCCATTGGATAGAAGAAAAAGTAAACCATCAAGGACGATTAAAATCATTGGCAGGGAAAATTGATATGGCAAAGCTTACGGCTTATATCAAGGGAGCGCGTTTCATATTTGGTAATGATACAGGCGCGATCCATATAGCGGCAGCCTGCAGAATTCCTGCAATAGCAGTAGTGGCAGAACGGGAAATCGGACGGTTTCTGCCATATCAGACGGATGATGCAGATGAACAAAAATATTACCCGGCTTGTGTACACTGTGCAGATCTAAAATGCGGCGGATGTGCGCTTAAGGGTGAGCGGATCTGTCGTTATCAAAAGGATATGCTGCATGTACTTCCGTGCATACGCACTATCCATGTATCTCAAGTCATAGAAGAGCTGAAGGCAAGAATTTATACTGACAATCACTAAAGTTTGCCAAATAACGCCGACTCACGAGCGTCGTTGTCTTAGACCATATGGTAAATTTTATCGCTCGTGAGTATAGGAAGATCTCATGCGGCATTTTATATTTGATTACTCAAACTTCGCACTTGAATAAATGCGTATGCACCTTGCTACGAAAATAAA
>CANDMV010000208.1 GCA_947385875.1 uncultured Eubacterium sp.
ACAGTTTGTGAGAAAACGAATCAGACTGGTATATGAACCGATGAATGTTTTCGTACTGACAGACGAAAAGTGGCTGTTATTTATCATTGAACAATTATTATCCAATGCGGTCAAATATACACAGCAGGGAACGGTTACAATAACAGTAACACCAGATAAAATCCTAAAAATTTCTGACACAGGAATCGGAATCGCGTCAGAAGATCTTCCTCGAATATTTGAAAAAGGTTTTACCGGATATAATGGAAGAGCTGATAAAAAGTCCACAGGATTAGGGCTGTATCTATGCAAAACGGCAGCAGACAGGCTTTCGCATATGATCAGCGTACAATCGGAAGTCGGTAAAGGAACAGTTTTTATCCTTGATCTGCATGAAAATGAACTAAATACATTGTCATAGACAGATGAGTAATAGGAAAGGGAGCAGCCGGGCATAATGGCTCAGAGGCTCCCATTTTGTTATTCCAAAAGAACTATTCTCTCTCCGCCTTTCTAAGCTGTGCAATAGCGCTTTCCTGCGAAATACTGTGGTAAGAAATAAGTGGAACCAGCACCGACATCAAAAGCATAACAATACCCATAATTCCTGCCATACGCAGCGGATACCTAAACTGTGCCCAGTCAGCAAGCTTTGTAAACGCCTGATATGCCTGAAGATAAATAAGCGTTCCAAATGTAAGCACCAAAACTGTTGTGATAAGAATGTAAAAAAAACCTTCCATAACAAGCATCTGTTTTACCTGTTTTTTTGACATGCCGATACACTCCAGCATAGCAAGCTCTTTGTCTCTGGCCAGAATGCCTGCATAAATGGCATTCATAAAATTCAGAACTGCTATGAAAAATAGAACTGCCGACATTGCTGTGCCAAGCATTCGTAAGGAAAAAAATGAGCGCTCCTTCTGTTCTACTTTTTCCTGCTTGGAATCAATCGAGATTTCCTGTGTATTCCCTAATATTTCTTTTATAGCCCTCTGTATCTGCGTATCCAACGCAGGATCTTTTAGCTGAATGTTGATCTTTTGGATATAAACATCTGTATCTACCACATTACTTAATGCCTTATTACTTATGAGAATATTTGGAGCAACTTCACTAATAGTCAAAAACGTACTCATATCAACGGAATGGCTTTCCATTTTGGAAATTACAACCTTTTTTCCATCCGTTCCCCCTAAACAAATCGTCTGTCTGCCGACCGGCATATGGCTTAATCTGGCATCACAAAGCCATATGCCGGTCTCTCCGTCATCAAATTCATCATAGCTTAATTCCAACCCGCATTCTTTGCATATCCGTTCAAATTCAATCGGTCCAATTCCAATCAGATAAGCTGCGTAATTATCCCCTTGGATCGCATTACGAACTGCTTCAGCATCGGTCTGTGATAGTTCATCTGCAGTTTCTTTGCAATACTTTTGTAAAAAACTGTCACTGACCTCCAGCCAGTCACGTCCATCCGAATCACTGTCTATGTTTTTGCGCAAACATATCGGTTCTGCAGATTCCACATCTTTAATATCCGCAATCTGTACTAGCGCTTCCTTTGAAATTACATCATGATTACCTTCAATTACCAAGTCATAATACATGGTATTCCCAACAGCTGCAGAAGCCGAAAACCCTGAAAACAGGCCGTCAAACGTAAGAAGGATCATGACTGACAAAAATAGTGACAAAAAAACAACGGCTGCGCTCTTTCTGCTGCGAAATACATTTTTCCATGCAATAGCAGTCATTCTGTCCCGGTTTTTTTTACTTTCCTTTTTTCTTGCATGTACAGCGACATAATGCATGGCAGCAATCGGTGAGACTCTGCCTGCCATGCCAAGCGGCTTAAAGCTGCCAAAAAGCACAGTCAATGCGGAAACTAGCGCTGATCCTGCAAATAAAATCGGGGAAAAGCTGACTGACACCTGTTCGATCTCACTATTGAACGTCAGTGTGCTTACCGCAAACGGTACAAACAGCATAGAAGTCGGCACTGCCAATGCAAGGCCGATGAAAATCCCAATCAGACAGAGCCAGAAGATCTGATATCGCAGATACTTTTTCAGCTGGCGTTTTGTTGCACCCAGCGTTTTCATTTTTCCCAAAAACCGAACATCCTGTGCAACCGAAATGCTAAACACATTATAAATGATTAATGCTCCGCAGATCATAACAGCAGCTACCGCAATGGCAATCTCTGCTGTACCGCCACCACCCTCTTCATGGCTGGATTTTAAAGCTGTGAGGTCCTGATCTTTCCTTAACTGCAGCGCCTCTAACAGTTCCGGTCTGTTAACGCCTTCCGCTAAAGTAATATAAGCTGCCTCCATATACTGCGCATCCTTATAAGGGGCAGACTCCCAAAATCGTTTTGAGATATATATTTCCGCTACATTTCTTACATAATTATCGCTCCTGTCATCATATATTCCAGACACCTGAAACTGCACTGTCATATCCTGCGACAGCCTGTTAAACTTCGCTGCCGTACCTCCATAGTAAATATCCAGTTGGACTTCCTGCCCAATCTGTTCGCTTCTGATTCCCATCTTTTCTGCCAGCCACTGGGGTACCAATATTTCATTTTCTTTTTGAGGAAAGCTTCCTTCTATTCCCGCTAAAGCCGGTTTTATCTGTCTTTCCCAGCATACATCATCTGGATATCTTAACAACGCACCACGGATGCCAAGCTCTTTTTCCTGCTTTCTGGTAAACTTCGCCACCTGCCTGCAGAATCCCGCGGTACTGCATAGTGTACTGTCTTTTAATACCGATTCCTGATTATCCGTAAAATCCACTAGCACAAAATCTGCATCTACACCTATAGACTGTATTTCCTGCTGTCGCACGTTGTTTTGAAAACTCTGTCCTATGCTAAAGATCGCGTAGATCATAAATGTAGTCAGCATAATTGCCAGACAGGCGACAATATTACGCTGTTTTTGCATGGAAAATTTTGCTGCAGCCACTTTACGTATGACATTGTCATTATGCATCACCCTCATTTCTGCCTCCTTTTGCTAATCTGCCATCCTCTTTCGGATGACTTCATCTGCAGATGCCGCAATCTCAGATTATAGCCCTGAAATACAAAACCGATATGCCTCCTGCGGAATATTGTCAGCTCTTCATTATTCATTCTGCTTATATCTTTTCCGCCAATCATCACATCTCCTGATGTTGGATGATCCAGTCCGCCCATGATATTCAGCAGAGTGTATTTTCCGCTGCCGGAAGGCCCTACGATTCCTACAAATTTTCCTTTTTCGATCTCAATCGATACACCGTCTAATGCCCGTACAATCTTTGAACCTGTGCCATAATATTTCTTAATGTTATCCATTCTCACAATATCCATATTGAAACACACCTCTCAATTTTTTTGTTTTGACTGCAGATTTGGAATATTTGTAACTCAATATTTCAAAACCCAGCCAAAAAATTTCTTACTCATCTGTGATCTCTACTGTACTTTTATCTAGCGGCACAGTGTTTTTGTCTATATCTACAGTGCTTTTACCTACATCTACAGTATTATTGTTTGTATGAACAGTATTTTTATCTGTATCAACAGTATTATTGTTTGTATGAACAGTATTGCTGTCTATATCCACAATATTGCTGTCTGTATGAACAGTATTGCTGTCTGTATGAACAGTATTATTGTCTGTATGAACAGTATTTCTGTCTGTATCAACAGTATTTCTGTCTGCATTTACAGTATTATTGTCAATATCGACAGTGCTATTGTCAATATCAACAGTATTATTGTCTGTATGAACAGTATTTCTGTCTGTATCAACAGTATTATTGTCTACATCTACAGTTCCTTTATCTAGATTTGCTCTATATGCGTGGCCGGATGTATCACATCCACAAATGAATCCGCTTAGAAAAAGTATTGCCAACCCTTTTTTAGAGTGTAGTGTATAGGGGATACGGTGTGTGCTTTGTTTATTTTTCATTTCAAATCCTCCTCGTTTCTAAATCTGTTTTACTGTCCCTTTCGCAGATGCAGAGTCTTCTTTTTACATTGATTATAGATCCATCATATTTCAAACTTCTAACAAATTCAAAAAAACATATTACAATTTTGTTAGAAATAAAAACAGAGGTATTTATCATACCTCTGCGATGCATCCATCTTCTATTTGAATCATTCTGTCTGCAAACTGTGCTGCTTCCATGCTATGTGTCACCATCAATATTGTCTGCCCCAATTCTCTATTCATAGCTTTCAGCAGTAACAACACATCCAGTCCTGACTTTCCGTCCAGATTTCCGGTAGGCTCATCTGCCAATAATATTTCCGGTCTGACTGCCAGCGCCCTGGCTATTGCTGCTCTCTGCTGCTCCCCTCCGCTCAGCTGCGCGGGCATGGCATCTAATTTATGATCAATCCGAAGCATTCTGCAGATTTTTTCAATATATTCCATATCTGGTAAAATTCCATCTAGCTCCAACGGAAATGTAATATTGCTCTTTACATCAAGGACATCTAGCAGGCTGAAGTTCTGGTATATGATTCCAATATTCCTCCTGCGGAACACTGTCAGTTGGTCAGGCTCCAGCCCGCCGATACATTTTCCCTCTATTAGAATCTCTCCTTCTGTCGGGCAGTCCAGTCCCGCTGTAAGGTTAAGCAGTGTCGTCTTCCCGCTTCCGGAAGTCCCCATTATAGAAACAAATTCGCCGCATTTGATATTCAGATTGATATTTTTTAAAGCTGCCACAGGCTCCGGACCTTCCATAAATAGCTTGGATACATGATCAAATGAAATACAGCAGGAACCTGCTTCATGTGCCTGTATGCTGTGCATTGGATTTTCCTCCTTTCGGAAGCATAATTTTGAATATACTTCCCCCATCTGATCCCGGTTCTGCCGTTATATAACCGTTCTCCATAACGATGATTTTTCTCGCTAATGCTAGTCCAAGGCCTAACCCCTCTTCACTGCGTACAGACTCTCCCCTATAAAACCTTTTAAAAATAAGCGGCACTTCTTCATGCTTGATTCCAATTCCATTATCCACAATTTCTAGGGAAATATAAGATTCCAGAGATACTGCGATAATCTGTATCCATCCTTTGGCATATGTATATTTCACGGCGTTGTCAAGGATGTTATAAATCGCTTCAGACGTCCATTTGCTGTCAGCAGATACGATTAGATCTGCGTCGCACTGTGTTTGGATAAAAATCTGTTTTGCCTCGGCTTTTGGCAGTGCAGTACCTAATGCGTATGCAAGGATATCTAGCAGCCTGCAGTCGCAAATCTTCAGAGAAATGATATTTGCTTCCAGCCTTGACATCTTGATTAAAGAACGTATTAAAAAGTCTAGCCTGTCTGCCTGTTCTTCCAGAACTTTTAGGTCAGAGGAAAATTCGCTGCCCTGCAGCTTTTTTTCCATTATGCCTATATACATTTTTATGTTTGCGATAGGCGTTTTTACTTGGTGTGAAATATCAGAGATCAGTTCATGCGTGACCGATACTTCCTGCTTCATATTTTTTAAGGCTGTAGCCCTGGCCCCATACAGTTTCTTTAATCTGCCGCATGTTTTTGAAATGATCCCATCATCTATCTCGACAAGCTCCGGGAGCGGACGATCCTCCAGAATGTCATCAACCATCCGGTCAATCATGACTGACAGCTCTTTCAGCACATGATACAGTTTTTTTGCTGACAAATAATAAACAAGATCAATCGCAGCCACAAGCAGGATTATCATATATTTATGACTCATTCCATCCCAAAAGGCAATGGCAGCAATCATTAGAGACAAGATAAATATCAGGCATTCACCTGCTGTTATTGTTAATTCAGCGTTCATCCGGTTCATATTCTCCACTCCACATATAACCCACTCCAAAAACAGTCTTGATATGCTGATGTCCGATCTTATTGCGCAGACGGTTAATATTCACTGCGAGGGTACTGTCATCTGACCAATTCACACTTTTATCCCATATACTTTCTATCAAAGCATCCTTTGTCAGCACACGGTTTGCATTTCGAATGAAAACGTCCAGAATCTTGTATTCTGTTGGAGACAAATTAACTTGCACGCCTTTTAAAAATATTTTTCGTTCATCAGAGTATATTGTTAAGTCTCCTTGTACGACCACACTGCCCTCTCTTCCATAGCACCGCCTCATGATCGCAGCTACCTTTTTCAGGAACACATTCACGCTGAAAGGCTTCGTGATATAGTCCTCCACTCCTAGATCAAAACCTTTCACAATATCATCTTCCTCATCTCTTGCAGTCAAAAAAACTGCCGGTATCTTTCGTACACTAACCATCTGCCGATATATTTCAAATCCATCCTTTCCAGTCAGGTTTACATCCAGGATCACAAGGTCTATAGACTCCGACTTTAAGATGTTCGAAACTTCTGCATCGTTTTCAGACACAATTACCGCGTAGCCCTCTTCTTCCAAACACTTCTTTAGCCCGAATTTTAGGACTTTATCATCTTCTACAATTAAAAGCTTATACATGCCATTTTCCTTTGGGTTTATCATTTACATGGTGTCCTATTTTCTGACATTGTATCGGCTGCTTGTAATATTGTCAATAGCTTTGTTTAAAAGAAACACATATAAAATTTGAAAAATAATAGTTCAGATAGAGCGATACATATTGGTTGGACGGACGCTGGGAGAGGGAATCCGCCCGGTCTGCCTGCGTCCGTTCCAGAATGCAAGAAGCCCTAAGCATTCTGCATTTACGCTGTGGCACCGTACGGTCGCGGCACCTAGTCCGCCCTGACTGAATGTCAG
>CANDMV010000209.1 GCA_947385875.1 uncultured Eubacterium sp.
TCTGTATTAGTGACTGGAGTTCAGACGTGTGCTCTTCCGATCTGGATCTTCGTTGCCGGATACTCTGCTTTAATACGATTCGCCAGCTCCATGCCGTCCATATATGGCATCCTGATATCTGTCATAACTACATCCGGCTGAAATTCTTCTACCATTTCAAGTGCTTTCACACCATTCGCTGCAGAGCCAATTACAGAAAAGCCAAGCCCCTCCCAGTCGATTTTTTTCATCATAGCCTGTGTCACTTCTTCTTCATCATCGACCAAAAGAATTGTATATTGATCCATAGATTTTCTCCATTTAATGAAATGTACTCTGCGGTTCATGCAAAGTATTATTTAAAACTATATCACAATCTGCAATATAAAATTAGTATAACAAACCATATTTGCAAATATACGCCAAATAATCTTAGTAGTAACAAAGAGCCAGCATAAAATCTGGCTCTTTCTCTTATGACACACCTTAATTATTTTTTCTGTACATATTTCAGACAGTCAAGTGTAACTGCGACAAGAATGATAATACCTGAAAATACAAACTGAAGGTTTGTATCAATACCAAGAATCGTAAGCGAGTAAGTAAGCGCTGTAAAAATAAATACACCGACTACTACACCTGAGATCTTACCAATACCACCGGTAAACGATACCCCGCCTACTACGCAGGCTGCGATAGCATCCATCTCCCAGCCCTGACCATAAGCTGCAGAACCAGAACCAACCATTCTGGCACATTCCAGCCATGAGCCGAATCCGTATAAAATACCTGCCATGATAAATGCGCCAACTGTCACACGGAATACCGAAATACCGGATACAGACGCTGCTTCTGGATTTCCGCCGACAGCATACAGATTTTTGCCAAATGTTGTTTTATTCCAGATAAACCATACAATCACGATTGCTGCCAAAGCCCAGAGTATAATCGTCGGGAACCCATTGATTTTAGGAATAATCATGCTAGGGATGGTCGGCTCAATCGCACCAAACGATACACCCTTCGTAGCGTAAGTAACTAACCCAAAAATTACCAGCATATTCGCCATTGTTGAAATAAACGGGTGCATCTTAAATTTTGCAGTAAAGAAACCTGCAATCGCTGTAAAAAACGTACATAATACCACACAGACAAAAAGTGCAAATATAACTCTTACACCAATCGGCAGTCCGGTAAAATCAAATACATGCCCAAATACCGAACCTGTATTTATTCCCTGATGCATAATAATCGTTGCCGTCGTCATACCCATACCGACCATACGTCCAATCGAAAGATCGGTACCAGTCAGAAGAATCAATCCTGCAACACCAAGTGCAAGGAACATACGCGGAGAAGCCTGCTGTAATATATTCAATACATTGTTATAGGTAAGCAGAGGTGTCTTTTTTACAATAGGAGTTATGATACACAGTGCAATAAAAATTAATATAATAGCAATATACAAGCCGTTCTGAAGCAGGAATGTCCTGCGGTTGAATGTATATTTATAATTTTCCCATTTCTGCGCCCTGGTCTCCATAAAAGTAAACTTTGACATACGCAGCAGATCAATCAAATGATATTTATAAGTATAAGCTGCATGTTTTCTGTCCTTAATCTGCTGTTTGTCTTTTTCCAGTTCCATTTTGGCATCAAACAGTCGATTTTTATGAACATATTTCTCATCCTTGATTTCCTTATTGTCGGAAAGCTTTGAAATAGCTGCCTGATGCTCCTTCTCTAATTCAGCAACCCTTCTTTCATATTTTGCCTTTGCGGCTATTTTTTCTTCTACACAGCTCTCTTTCACTTTCTGATAATAATCTTTATCAAAATGTTCATTCAGATAAGCTTCTGCTTCTGATATCAATTTAGAGATTTCATCTTTATTCTTTGCTTCAACTGCTTTTGCTTTTTCCAATTCAGCCCTGTCCTTTGCGATCTGGGCGTCCTTCTCTTCCCTTGTATAAACACGGTCTCTCTTTACTGTATCAATATGGTTCTGAAGAGAGATAACCTGATCAGTCCCATCCACCCTGAGACTATCTATTTTCGCCTGAATCTTACCAACATAATCATCTATTGGCTGACGCAGCTTCATTTCCTGCTCTGCCGTAAGAATTGTACCGTTTTCATTAGCCATATCTATTCATCTCCCTCCTTATAGATATTTTGCACTGAGCCTTAACAGCTCTTCCTGATCTGTCTCTTTTGTATTTACAATTCCCGAAAGATGTCCGTTAGACATGACACCGATACGGTTTGTAATTCCCAGAATCTCCGGCATTTCAGACGAAACAACAATAATTGTCTTACCCTGCTTTGCCATTTTAATAATCAGTTCATAGATTTCATACTTTGCACCTACATCAATTCCTCTTGTAGGCTCATCCATCATAAATATCTGCGGACTGCGTTCCAGCCATTTTCCAAATATGACTTTCTGCTGATTTCCTCCAGAGAGACTTGAAATCATATCTTCCGGCCCCATACACTTTGTATGCATAATTTTGATTTCATTAGCAGTGGCTTTGACCATCTTGGAGTCAGATAATGCAATCCCAGACATATACTGATTCAGATTTGCAATGGTAGTATTAAATGTAAGGTCGCCTTTCAAAAACAGCCCGTTTGCCTTACGCTCTTCTGTAATCATTGCGAATCCGTGCTCCATAGCTTCCTTTGCACTGTTAAAATTCATCAGACGGTTATTAAAGTATACACGTCCGGCCGCTCTGGTACGTACTCCAAAGATTGTCTCCAATAGTTCTGTACGTCCGGCTCCTACCAGTCCATATAATCCAAAAATCTCACCCTCTTTTACATCAAAAGTAATATCCTGAAGATGAGGTTCAAACTTTGTAGATAAGTGCTGAACAGATAAAATCACATCCTTTGGCTGGTTATCAACCGGCGGAAAACGATTTTCAAGGGAACGACCTACCATTGCAGCGATCAGTTCATTCATATTTGTTTCTTTACTGCTTTTCGTCATGACCAGATTACCGTCACGAAGCACTGAGATCTCATCGCAGATCTCAAAAATTTCATCCATTTTATGGGATATGTAAATCAGAGAAATTCCCTGTTCTTTTAACATCCGCATCATTTCAAAAAGCTTATCTACTTCTTGTACGGTAAGTGAAGATGTCGGCTCATCTAAAACGATTACTTTAGAATTATAAGAAATCGCTTTGGCAATCTCACACATCTGCCGCTGTGATACAGACATATTACGCATAGGCTGGGCGAGATTCACAGTCATGCCTAATTTTCTAAAAAGCTCAGATGCCTCCTTTTTCATTCTGCCTTCGTCAACCATGCCCACGGAGTTTACTGGATAACGCCCTAGGAACAGATTGTCGATGACATTTCTTTCCAGACACTGGTTTAATTCCTGATGAACCATTGCAATACCGTTTTCAAGAGCATCTTTAGGTCCCGAAAAGCTTACTTCCCTGCCGTCAAGGAAGATATTCCCTTCATCTTTTTGATACGTACCGAACAGGCACTTCATCATCGTTGATTTACCAGCGCCGTTTTCGCCCATAAGCCCCATGACTGATCCGCGTTTCACATCCAGATTAATATGGTCTAAAACCCTGTTTCTGCCAAAAGACTTACTCATGCCTCGTATCGATAAGATGATATTCTCCTTCTTATCTGCCATATTTTACTCCTATATATGCATATTGACCTGTTTTGTTACAGTTCAGGCTAACACTCTGCATTTGCTGAACCATACCCTGTTACCTTATATATTCACCACTGCTATTCACGATCACATTTCCTGCCAAAACAACAGTTTCAATACTTTTTAAAAGCATTAGGGAGAATTTCTTCTCCCTAATACTGATACTAACTTATATAAAAGTTTAAAATTACTGATTCAATAAAGCTGTATAAGAAGCCGCATTGTCAGTCTTTACCATGTTGATTGCAAATGCATCGTACTGGCTCGGATTTCCAAGACGGTTTGTAATGTTAGACTCTGTCTGTCCGTCGCCGCCGATATAATCAACATCCAGATTAAGAATATCGTCATAATTCTGAAGAAGCGGCTGATATGTTGAGCTTAAGAAGTTATCAGAAGCATTGTAAATATTCAGCCATACTTTCTTTGAAGGATGTGCGCTTTCATCAAGCTGGTTGGATACCGGATCATAAATCTTTGTAGAATCTGTGAAATCCTGATAATTATCAGCCGTAACAGCTACATTCAATGCATAATAGGAGCGCTGTTCTTCGTTGTATACATATACTTCATCGGATAATGTATTGCCTGCATCGTCTTCTGTACCGATTCCTGTATCAATATCAGCACCATCCAGTGCATTACGAAGTACTCTAAGTGTCAGATATGCCTGAACGTCTGCGTGCTGGCTGATTGTTCCGCCATAACCGTCTGCAATCGCAGCAACTGCATCACTGTTTGCATCATATCCAAAGGTAGGTACATTGTTATCTTTTGACCATGCATTGAACATAGACATTCCCATACCATCATTATTTGATGCGATTACATCAATCTCTTCACCGAAGGAAGAAGACCATGTACCGATTGCGTTACCTGCTGTAGCTGCATCCCATGTAGCACCTGCAGAGTTTTTCATTTCCTGAGAAGCAAGCTCACGGACTACATACTTCTTTCCGTTTACTTCGATAAAACCATCCTGCACTGCGGTTGCAGAACCGTCTGTATTTGTACCGATTGGGTCGCTGTTTATATCGCCGTCTTTATCAACGCCTGTGCCAAGCGCTTTACGGATTCCTCTTGTACGTGCAATAGAATCATTATGTCCAATATCACCGATTGCAAGTACATAGCCGATCACACCATCGCCATTGCGGTCGATTTTGTCTATATTTGCTTCGATGTACTCTTTTACCATTGTACCCTGAAGCTCAGCACCCTGATTTGCATCAAATCCCACATAATATGTATCATCATTGAAGGATAATGCTGCCATGTCAAGCTCTCCGGTAGAACTGTTAGAAGGCTGGCGATTAAACCATACCAGAGGCTTATCTTTATTTGCAACATCTCCGCCTGTAGCATCTTCGCCGCCTGAGGCATCCTCTCCGCCTGCTGTGTCATCGCTGCCTGAAGTATCCCCTGCATTGTTATCTTCTGTTGCTGTGTTATTATCTTTTGATTCTGAATCACCTGAGTCTGTAGAACCACATGCTGCAAGTGAAATTCCTAATACGACTGCCAGAGTCATTGATGCTAATTTTCTTTTCATATTTTATCTCCCTTCCATCTGCACTTTTAAGATCTTTGATATTGATCAGTGCTTTGTTGATGTTGACATTATATTCAATATTGTAGAAAGATAACATAGAATATTTTTTACTTAACATTGAAATTTTTAAGATTTTTTAGTTATTTTTTACAACTTATGGGTTTTTTTTCGAGTTTCATTGGTAATATTATGCAAATTGGTTTATTTGTTGCGCTCTTTGCTGCGAAATGGTATAATAGACCAACGTTGAGAGGCTAATAGGATTGGGTTTTTATGTAGTTAGTTTGCAAATAAATAATCACATTGTTAACAGTACTTTTGAAAGGAGTTTTATACATATGAAAAGAAAAGTGGTCAGTCTCATTCTGTCCTTATGTATGCTGACAAGTATGACACATATTACATCTGCTGCTAATTCTGGAAGCTCTAAGATTTCAGATAATGCAAATAATTCTGGAAGCTCCAGTGATTCCCAAAACATAGAAAATACTGGCAGCTCCAGTGATTCAAATCACACAAATAATACTGATAACACAAATGGTTCTGGAAGCTCCCAAAATTCGGATTTTGAAAATAATTCTGGCAGCTCTGAAGTAATAGACGACTCGGATGAAACATCTCCTGTTTTTGCTATTACACCTATTACCAGCAAAGCATCCTCACAGTCCATTAAAATCACCTGGAGCTCTGAAAATGATGCTTACATAAAAAAATATTTTGTAATGAGACGCTCTGTTAAAAATAATGCAGGCACTGGGAAATGGAAAACGATCGGGAAAGTGAAATCCGATGGCAAAAACGGTGGTGTTCTTAATTCGTATATAGACCAGCTGAATTCTTCTGCTGCACAGCAGTATGAATATAAAATCTGTACATTATCAAAAGACCAGACAGTTAACACAAGAGATGCAGTCTATGCTGATGAAACAAATGAATATGCAGTATTAGGTTCCAATATTAAAATCTGTATCGATCCGGGACATTTTGGAACAATTAACAATAATTATGAATATGAGGGAGCAGATGGCAACTTTCCATATTCAGAGGCAAAGTTTAATCTCAAAATCGGCAAGGCACTGCAGACAGAACTGAAACAAGCTTATGGGATAGACAGCTATATGACAAGAACCGGAGACTCCATTTCTCTCACCTATAATGGCTATAAATATAAAAACGAGAATCTTGATCAGAAAAATATTTCTGTCCGCGGATATACCGCTAAGGCGACGGATTGTGATCTTTTTCTTTCTCTTCATACGAATTCAACCAGCCGTCCGACCCGTCCGTGGAGCCAGCCTAAAAGTATTAATAAAGTATTTGTATTTGTAAATCAAGCTGCGCACAATAGCGATCGAGGAATGAAAATTGCTAACTCAATCGGTATCAATCTGACAAATT
>CANDMV010000210.1 GCA_947385875.1 uncultured Eubacterium sp.
GACCCTCACCCCTTTTTCTGCCAGGTCTTTTACGACTTCTTCATTGTGGATAATCGGTCCGTAAGTATAAATCGGCCCATTTGATATATCGGTCTGCTCGTATACTTTGTTAACCGCACGCTTGACTCCGAAACAAAATCCGGCGCTTTTTGCCACTGTGATATTCATAAGTTCCCCTTTTTCTTCCCATCCATTCATGACAGCCAGGAGCAGGGCTGCCATAAAAACGGCATGGATGTTATTTTTATGTCTTAACTTAGCGGCCTCTTTGACGATTCTGCGTCTGGCGAGGCGGACTATCATGCCTTATCATGCTTTATCGTAAATACTCCGTATCGCTGCCACAACCTCATCAATACTCAGATCCGAAGAATCGATAAGCACAGCGTCTTCTGCCTGTCTAAGCGGGGCGATCTCCCTATGCATATCTCGGTAATCGCGTTCGTTAATATCCGCTTCGATTTGGGCATAATCAGCTTCCATACCTTTTTTTACCAGTTCATCATATCTTCTTTTTGCGCGTGCATCTGCTCTGGCTGTCAGATATATTTTTATCTGCGCATTGGGAAGCACGCAGGTGCCGATGTCGCGGCCGTCCATAATAACATCGCTCGTCTGTGCCAGCTTCTGCTGCAGAGATGTCAGTTTTTCGCGTACTTTAGGGTAAATGCTTGTGTTTGAAGCCATGATGCCGACCTCTTCTGTACGAATGTATCCATTGACGTTTTCGCCGTTTAAGACCACGCACTGTACACCGTCCTGATAAGAGATCGTGATGTCTATTTCTGCACATGCAGCTGATATGGCAGCTTCATCCTTCGGGTCAATGCCGCTTCGGATAAAATACAATGCCATCGCGCGGTACATTGCCCCTGTATCTACGTATACAAATGATAACTCTTTTGACAGCCTTTTGGCAATGGTACTTTTTCCCGCTCCCGCCGGGCCGTCTATTGCTATATTGAAACCCATATATGTTCCTTTCTTATCACAAATGATTTACGCATATAATAATTGTCCAAACAGACTATTTCGCAGTCGGCTGCAGGCATCTTACCATTCACAGCCATACAGATTTTCGGCAAATCCAGCCATAAAATACCTGCACACACCTTATTCTGCTGCGCTCATGCCTGCTAAATATCCGCTCGACCACGCAATCTGGAGGTTAAACCCTCCCGTCAAAGCATCTACATCAATCAGCTCTCCCGCAAAATACAGCCCCTCCACCAGCTTTGATTCCATTGCAGAAGGATTCATCTCTTTCACATTAACCCCGCCTCTCGTAATCACTGCTTCATCAAAACCTCGAAGACTGATTAAAGTAACCGGAAAGCCTTTCATGATGTCCACGAGCCTCTTGCGTTCTTCCTTAGTGATTTCATTCACCTTTTTATCCGGAAAGATTTTGCTTAATTCAATAACTACCGGAATCAGCTTCGATGGCATCAGACGGTTTAGTGCGTTTTTAAACTGTTTGTTATGATTTTCCTCAAAATCCCGCAGAATGCGCTTATCCAGCTGCTGCCTGTCTAAAGCCGGCTTTAAGTCAATGCGCAGCTTTAAGGCCTTTTTTATCAGACGGCTGCCTGCGATGCTGCTCGCACGCAGCATTAAAGGCCCGCTGACTCCATAATGTGTAAACATCAGCTCGCCAAAGTCATCATACAGTACTTTATCTTCATCTGATATCACAGCACGGACATTTTTTAAAGAAAGCCCCTGCAGTTTTGGAATATAATCTTCCTGCGTATTCATTGCCACCAGACCAGGAGACTGGCTGATAATCGTATGGCCAAATGCCTCTGCAAATAGATAGCCGTCTCCGCTGGAACCGGTAGACGGATAAGAAAGACCTCCGGTAGCTAGTATCAATTTGTCTGAAGCATAACTGTTTCCTGATGTATCTTTCAGCTGAAAACGATCCTTTATTTTTTCACATGAAGCAATTCGCGTCCCCAGCTTTACCTTCACGTTAAGCCTTTTCAGCGCACGCTCCAGACCTCGGATGACATCGGAAGAATGATCGGACACCGGGAAAACACGTCCGCCGCGTTCAGTCTTTAACGGAACTCCATTTTTTTCAAAAAAATCCATCACACGGAAATTATCATACGTATATACAGCGCTGTACATAAACTTTGGATTCTTTATCATATGCTCAAACAGCTCTTTTGTATCACAGGCATTTGTCACATTGCATCTGCCCTTGCCAGTAATGTACAGCTTTTTTCCCAGCTTTTCATTACGTTCCAGCAGCAAAACGCTGCAGCCAAGCTCGGCTGCAGCTACTGCCGCCATCATTCCGGCGGCGCCGCCGCCCGCTACTATAATTTCTTTAGACATCCAGATCTCCTTTTCTTCGTTTCTGCAATATCCAAAACGATGCCCGCTCCTATAATTTTTCTAGACATCCAGATCTCCTATTTTTGCATAATGCATTTTCAGCTTGTCATCGATGTAATCGATTTCGTCATTTTCATATACCTGATATTCATCCCATATTTCCTCCAGCATCTCCAGGGTATCTGCCACCTCATCCTGTTTGCGCATACACAGCGCTACAATCAGGGCATTGATGACGCTTAACGGTGCGACTAAGGAATCTACAATGGAGGCCATATCACTGTCTGCAATCAGGTTGCATGAAGAATATAAGTTCATCGGCGAATGGACGCTGTCCGTCAGCGTAATCACCTTCGCGCTGCGGTTATTGGCAAATTCCAACGCCTTTAGGGTGCGCATGGAATATCTGGGAAAACTGATGCCGATAATGACATCTTCTTTGCCAATCCGAACCATCTGCTCAAATAATTCGCTGGAACTATTTGTGTGCAGCTGAATGACATTATCAAACATAAAATTTAAATAAAATGCCAAAAAGCTAGCCAGTGGTGCGCAGCTGCGGATTCCTACTACATAAATCCGCTCTGCGTTTAAAATGGTTTCGACTGCCAGCTCAAATGCATTTTCATCAATTTTTTCCAGTGTTCCTTTTATTTTCTCCATATCCGCATGGAGCACGGATTCCAGAATTCTGGACTGGCTGATTCTGCCATAAGTGACCTCCATACGCTGAATAGAGTTTAATTTACCTCGCACCATTTCCTCCAGCGCTTTTTGGAATTCTGGGTATCCCTTATATCCCAGCTGTGCGGCGAACCGCACAACTGTGGATTCACTGACGCCGACAACCTCTCCCAGCTTTGCAGCGGTCAGAAAGACTGCCTTGTCATAAAAATCAGTAATATAATTTGCCAATAGTTTCTGACCCTTGCTCATCGAGCTGTAGCGTTCATTGATACGGTTGGTCAGTTCATTCGTATTACTCATTGCTGTTGTGTTAGTCCCTCATTCTGGTCTGGCGCTGCTTCCGTATTCTGATTTGGCGCTGCGGCTGTAATCGTCCTCACATACACTGCTTCATTACGAAAGGCATCCAGATAGCGGTAAGTAATCTTATAGATTCCCGGATCATAGATCGTCAGTAAATGGTTCTCGCTTATGGTCAGCTCTACTTCCGGTGCATTCTGATACAGCTGGTAAGTAACCTGATACCAGATACCGCTCGTCATTTCCGTTGTCTTTTTTGTATCATCATCCCTTGTCTCTACGGTCACAGCTTTTACGCCGTTTAAGATCTGTACGGCTGTCCCTGTAGTAACCACTGCATCCGCCGGCGCTTCAATATGCGTCTCCATGCTGACAGTTTCCGGCTCTTCACCCGGCTGTACTGGAACAGGATCCGGTTCATCCGGCTGCGGCAGAGTTTCCTTTGCCACGATCAGTTTTCTCGTCTTTTTTGCAATCAGGTACTTTCCAGTCTTTAAACTCTTTTCAGGATTCGTACAGTAATATGCCACTGTATAAGTACCTGCTCCTGACAGCTTATAAGAACCTTCTTTTGATACAGTCTTTACCTTTCCATTCGGACCGGTCACCTTAATACTGATTTTGGATGTCATATTTTTGCCGGATTTCAGCTTTGCAGTTACGCCGGAGATCAGCTTCTTATAAGTAACGGATTCTGTTCCGGCTGCAAGCTCGATCGCAGCAAATTTATCTTTGCTGGAAATAATCGGTTTTTTCGTATCTTTGACCCTGACAATCATATACTGCTCTGTCACCATATTGTTAGTCGGGTTCTTTAAATAATACATAATCCGGTATGTTCCGGTATGGCGCAGCTTCAGCGTCGAAGACTTTACACCCTTATAAGTCTGTTCTCCGGGCTTGCGGATCTTTGTCACGATCCGGTCTGTTAATACAGTGCCAAGTGAATTTTTGGCGCTGATTCCTTTGCGGAGATCCAGTGTAGACTTATATTCTTTGGTGATCTCTTTGCGGACGCCGGATATGGTTGCTTCGCTCGCATCTCCGACTTTATAAGTCACTGTCACAGAGGTGCTTCTGCCAAATGAATCTGTCAGAGAATATGTAACCGGGTAACTGCCCATCTGATTTGTATTGACTGTGCCCGAACTGCGGATCCACGCATTACTGATTACATTGCCAGCGGAATCATAGGCTGTCATCTCTACCGGAGTAAATTTGCCCTTGTACTGGGCGTTCACAGTCGTGCTTTTCACGCTGATTCTTGGCTGGGTATTCTTCGTGCTGTAAGTATTGGCAGGATCCGGGTCTGTCGGATCCCATCCCATTCTGACAGATGTGCTTACTTTAATCGCAGCCGGCTTGCCCAGCGGATCATCGCTTGAACTGCCGCTGAATATAATGACTTTTGTGCGCAGCGGGCAGTTATCATAGATCCACTTGGCTGCCGCTGTCGTCAGACGGACACAGCCGTGGGATGCCAGTGACCCCAGACGATTATACTGCACATAGGACTGAGTCGTTTTATTCTGCTGATAATACCATACTGAATGAAACAGGATAGACCCTGTAATTCTCGTACAATACTGACCATAAGACGGGCCGTCCAGCACCCACCAGGAATACTTATTCATTGTATAAAATGTACCCAGCGGCGTCGCATATCCTGCTGAGCATACAAATGCTGTGTATGGCTTATCGTCATGAGTATAGACCGTCACGACATTTGTTCCTTTATTAATTTTGATGTAATAATTCCCCGTTTCTGCTTTCACTGTTGACTGAAAACCCAGAATCATCATACAGCATAAAAATACAAGCACCATACTGCGTATCAGAGTCTTCTTTTTCATACATGCCCTCCTTAAATTAATATATGAAAAAGGTAACCGTTTTTACTCAAAAAGGCGCTGCATTCTACAGTGCCTTTTTGCTTCTGTTCACACCGGTTTTAAAAAGTCAGATTACCTTTCACTAAACAATACGTTTTTATGGGGGAAAAATTCCAGATAATCCGAATATTTTCTTGTCAAATGCCCGGCGAACAATAAAACTTTTTCAGCAGTTAAAACACGCTGCCGAATTTTTCATATATTTTTATAATCCTTACAGACTGCGGCTTATACCGGATAAGCGCCGTTCTTCATGTCTGCTACCGCAGCATCCACCTTCTTCTGCTGAGCTTCCCTATATTTAAAGAACTCTGTAGCCACCTGAGGGAATAAAGCATAAGATAATACATCTTCATCCTGCTGCTTCCACTGCTTCATTTCCGCCTCGATTTTTGCCAGTTCCGGTTCGAGAAGGTCTGCTGGTCTGCATGTAATGGCATTTTTCTTATCTTCTCCAAGCACCTTATCTACAACTTCCGGATTAAATGGTTTTACAGTCTGCCCATATTTTCCGAGCAGCACGTCTTTCGTCTCCTTGGTCGCTACTTTATAACGCTCGCCCATTAACACATTAAAAACAGCCTGTGTGCCGACAATCTGGGAAGAAGGCGTTACAAGAGGCGGCTCGCCTAAATCTTTACGCACACGCGGAACTTCTGCCAGCACTTCTTCATATTTATCTTCCTTGCCCTGCTCTTTCAGCTGAGAAATTAAATTCGAAAGCATACCGCCCGGCACCTGATACAAGAGTGTCTTAATATTCACCCCCAATACCTTCGGGTTCATCAATCCGCTCTCCAGCGCTTCTTCACGCATCGGACGGAAATAATCTGCGATCTCTGCCAGCAGATTCTGGTCAAGTCCGGTATCATATTCTGAACCTCTAAATGCTTCTACCATAACCTCCGTAGCAGGCTGTGATGTTCCAAGCGCAAACGGAGACATTGCGGTATCTACAATATCGCATCCCGCTTCCACTGCTTTCATGTAGGTCATCGAAGCCACACCGGACGTATAATGGGTATGAAGCTCAATCGGAAGACTTGTAGAAGCCTTTAAGGCACGTACCAGCGTATCAGCTTCCTGAGGCACTAAAAGTCCTGCCATATCTTTAATACAGATGGAATCCGCACCCATTTCCTCGATTTTTTTGGCCATTTCTGTCCAGTAATCCAGCGTATAGGCATCGCCTAATGTATAGGATAACGCCACCTGTGCATGTCCTTTTTCTTTATTACATGCTGTAACTGCTGTCTGAAGGTTACGCAGATCATTCAGACAGTCAAAGATTCGGATAATATCTATTCCGTTTGCAATGGATTTCTGTACAAAATATTCTACCACATCATCTGCATACGGACGGTA
>CANDMV010000211.1 GCA_947385875.1 uncultured Eubacterium sp.
TTCTGAAAACGTACCCCTTCCTGACTGTTCGCTATTGAGTTTCCGAGACCGCTCTATTCAGTGAGCTTGTTCCGCCCTCTGTGATTCTTATTATAAGAATTTCTTCCACTCCCACAAGTACGCACTTTTTTATAACCCAGGTTACTTTTTTGTGACTTTTGAGTATTTACAAGGTTTTCGGCATTTACAGCTTTAAAATTTATTATTACGGATATACATCAGCGCTTCCTGCGATTGCATTTTAAGGGATATTACAGTATAATCGTGGTGTAACAGTCTTTTTGAAAGCAATGGAGGTGTAGCATGAAAACGAAAGCTGAATTGCTGCCTGAATGCCCGGTAGCTACAACTGTTCAACTCATTGGAAATAAATGGAAGCTGCTGATTATCCGTAACCTGCGGATGCGGCCATGGCGTTTTAATGAATTGCAGAAAAATCTGGATGGTATCAGCCAAAAAGTTCTGACGGACAGCCTGCGGTCCATGGAAGCAGATGGACTCATTACCCGTACAGTGTATGCGAAGGTTCCACCAAGAGTGGAGTACTCCCTGTCAGAATTAGGGGACACAATGCGCCCGATTCTTGATGCTATGGAAGCTTGGGGAAATTCTTATAAATCAATGACACATTCTTGAAAGTCTTGAAAGAAATTAATAATACAAAATTCTGCTATCTGCTCCCAAAAAACAGCATAAAAAAGAAACAGCATTTGGCGATATTTGAATATCACCAAATGCCATTTTCTTCTCCAAAGGATCTGTCACACAATACTGCGGAACAATTTGTTAAAAATATTTCCTAAGCAGATACGCAGGCGTACAGCTCCATGCATGGCAATAGCTGTTTACAATGCTGGATCCGTATGGAGATTCTGACGGATTCTGCGGGTTATACAGCTCCCAGAATGTATCCGCCCCCAGCCGGATCATGCCGCCCCAGTAAAATTTCATATATTCCAGCGCCTTCTCCTTTCTGCCGCACATCAGCAGAGCCTCTGTAAAATGATGGTTCATATAGGGAGAGACCATGCCTTTTTCCGGATTCAGTGCTGTCACACGGTCCAACAGCTTCCCGCCTGCTTCAGCATCCACTACCTCCGCCAGAACCATCCACACCTGGCTGGCATATGATACCTGCCTGTGTGTGCCGCTGACAAACAGCTGCTTTTCATTATCCCATAAATGCCTGAATGCTGCTTCTGATTTCAATGAAAGATCCGTGCTCATATCATCTGCTGTCGCAGCATCTCCTAAGATTTCTGCTATTTTCTGTGCCCGCTTCTCACAGTAAATATATACCGCCTGTGCTGCCGCCTGTTTGTCAAGCCCTTCTGTCCAGTCGATAAAACACCACATATTCGTTGTGCTGCCTTCCCCCTGTATTAAATTCCGCTCATCAAACATCTGGCGCACCAGCTCCACCTGACGGTACGCACACGGCGCAAGATCACACAGCGTGTCTATGTCCTTTGTTTCTTCATAATAATCCAACAGTATCGAAGCAAAAAACAGTGAGTAATCTGCAAAAAATGTATCATCTGCTACAAGCTTTGGTTCCGTAAACAGGCACGCACTCACCCTGCCATCCTCTCTCGTCTGTGCCGCAAACAGGTACAGACATCTTTTCACCAGCCCGTAATGGCGAAAAGTCGCATAATTTGCCAGTGCCTGAAGCCTTAGATCCCCTATCCACAGCCTCCTGTCCCTTTTCGGGCCGTCTTCAAATACACGCTGCATACAATTCTGCAGCGTGCGTATCCCTGCCCTGTCTATTTTCTGCAGCAACTCATCCTGCGTCTGAAACGGCTGTACCGATGCCGTATCTACTGCGGACACACTGGTACATGCAACCTCATCTACAACCATCTGCCATTTTAAAGAAGTATCGATTACTTCGATTTCCATATACCGGAAAGCATAACGCCTTGGCAGCTTCAGCTCTGCCGGAAGCACATCGATATGTATAAATTCTTCCTGAATCCATGACTGGCTGATCCATCCATCATAATCCTGGGACCGTTCTTCCATTTCCCTTGCGATTTCGCCGAATTTTAACCTGAAATATGCGGGTGAGTCCTGCGGGCTGCCTGTGGAGGACAGCCGCAGGGTAACATATCCTACCTGATGCCCTCCAAAATCCAGATATAGTTTATCTCCTTTTTTCATTGGATAATCTGACAGATGCTCTGCGCTGTCCACAATGGATACATCCGGGTAGCTGCTTTCATTATCCTGAATCTTAACGATTGCAGACGGATGTACCAGTGTTTCTTTCAGTACCGGCATACAGTCATTTGCTTTTTTCAAAAACTCCTCATTGGTCACACGCTTCATGTCCAGATCAATACTTACCATAGCCATAGGTTTTTTCTCCTTTTTCGTAATCTGAATTTTTTTTAGTTTTCATTTTTCTGTGGACAGTTTTGCCCTTCTTGCATCCAGTTCCGCTACAATCTGTGCATAGTTCTTATCCAGATCATAAAATGCCATCGTAATAACAGAAGCCACATTCATGATAATCGGCACCCATATATACATTGCAGCAATCGCCGTATTGGTAGAAGCTGCCTGCACTGCCAGATCCGGGTCAAACCCGCCCGCTGCCAAAAGCGCTGCACCAATACTGCTGGCTGCGGCCATGCCTACCTTGCCGATGAATCCGTTGACTGCGGAAAGCGTGCCTGCTGTATTCACCCCGCTCTTCCATTCGCCATAATCTACCGGATCCGGCTGCATCGCAAAATGCATACTTCCTCTCAGTCCATATCCTGCCGCTGCTACAACCGCACCCGCTATCAGAACCGGAACATTTGTTTTTCCAAGAAAGATGGCAAAAAGTCCTGCAATCTGTACTATGCTGCCTGCTGTCATTAAGTTTCTTTTCGTCGCTATTTTTACAAGGAACGGTGCGCACAAATTCGTAATAATCGGCACCAGAGTTGTAATCGCCGCCACAATCTGCACAAGCGACGCATTCCCAACCACGTATGTAAAATAATAAATAACCGCACTTGACTGGATAATCAGCCCGCCAAACAGCCAGATAATATTCAGTGCAAATAATTTCCACGGTTTGTTGTGCAGCAGACAATTCAGGTTTGATTTCAGGCTGACCTTTTCCGATGTAATTACCACACGTTCTCTCGTATTAAAAAAGCAGAAAAAGAACACCGCACACCCAATTACACCAAACAGAATCATAACAATCCGAAAGCCCAGAGCTTCATTCCCGTTGCCGAACTTCGCCACAAGCGTTAGAGCAAATGCGCTGACTACCGTAGACCCGATAGATGAGAAAAATGTACGGCAGGAAGCCAGCACCGTCCGCTCCTGCGCATCCTCACTCAATGCAGGAAGTATGGATGCCATTGGAATATTGACCATTGTATAAGACGTAGACAGCAGAATATACGTAACATATGCATACACCAGCATTCCTGTCTGGGAAATATCCGGCACGCTGAATGCCAGTACTGACGTTACGCCAAACGGTATCGCTCCCATCAAAATCCACGGTCTGGATTTGCCCCATTTTGTATTTGTCTTGTCGATCAGATATCCAACGATCAAATCCGTTACACCGTCAAATACTTTTGTTACCAAAAACATAACACTGACTGCCTTTGCATCCAGATGCATGACATTCGTGTAAAAATACAGCAGATAAAGCGATATCATCTGCCAGATAAGATTACACGCAAAATCGGAAGAACCATATCCAATCCGCTGCCTCCAGACACCGATTTTCTGACCATTGTCTGCTCTTTGCATTTTCATTACCTCCATTTTCTGTTTTTTTATACTATTATCATATCTGATTTACAAAATTTACCTATTGAGATTTTTTCGGAAATTTACTGATATTTTTTTATTTATTTACATTCCTGTCATATTAGCTGCTATAATACATTTGATTCTAAAAACGTGGAGGAGCTTATGAAAATTACATCGGAAAATTTTGATGCATATATCCATGCATATGAAGAAGACGAACTATTTTACAAAGACATTTATATTCATGAAAAGGAAGAGCCAGAGACTTTTGCAGATTACTTAAAAACACTCAATCTATCCTTCATCCGCAAGCACCGGATTTTTGTACCGGCACTGCAGACCGAACCGTGGTTTCCTTATATGGACGAACCTCTTTTGTTTGGAAACCTTCCGACCAACATTCTGATCGCAAAACACTTTCGTTATACACCTGTTTTTATCCATGAACATGAGTTTTTTGAAATACTATGCATTTACGACGGAGCGGCTGATGTAGAAATTCAAGGTATCCAGCATAGACTTATTACCGGAGACCTTTTAATGATTCCGCCAAAAACAAAGCACAGCATCGGCATTTTTGATGACAGCGTGGCATTTAACATCCTCGTGCGAAGCAGCACCTTTCAATCAACTTTTTTCCCAATGATCGCCAACAACAGTGTACTTTCCCGCTTTTTTTCACATGTGCTGTTTCAAAAGACGGAAGGAAATTACCTGATCTTTCATACAAAAGAGGATATTATGATTCGACATTCGCTGCAGGAAATGTATATAGAAAATCTCGACCGGCAAAAATATAAAAACACATATTTAAATACAATGCTGATTATGCTCTGGCTGCAGCTTCTTCGGTATCACGAGACAGACATTGAATCCGTACTTACCAAATCCTACGGAAGCATTCCCGTTACAGAAGTCATGAATTACTTAAACAGCCGCTACTATTCTGTAACACTCAGTGAAGCAGCAGCTCATTTCGGATTCAGCACTGCACATTTTTGTACCCTGATTAAAAAAAGTACCGGACGGACATTTTTACAGATTATCAAAGAAATCAAGCTGACACAGGCATGTCGCGCGCTGCGTGAAACCTCGCTCAGTATTGCGGACATCTGCGAGCTGGTAGGATATGCAAATCCAGAGCATTTTATGCGGCTTTTTAAAAACACTTATGGAATGACTCCTGGACAGTATCGTGACCAAAACAACTGATGATCAAAAAAACAATCCTGTCATACAGGCGCTTGATCGTGTCATTACTTTTAATACCCAGAAGTTTAAGCGCCTGATCGCTCAGAAACAAAGAAATTCCAGTATCAGAAAAAATGTTATAACGACATTCGATGAATACTATATTTTCTTATTCGATATATTGAATTTTAATTGAGCTTTATCCAATTCATATAAATACGTACTAATTAAAATTGGATTGCCAAGTTTATCATTTTTATATGATTGATTATCAAGCCTGCTTATACGTTGAAAACCTAATCTTTCTAAAAGTTTCCATGATGATACATTCTGCACATCACAATCTCCATAAACTGCACTAACGCCTACTGATTCAAATAGATAATGAACAAGTGCATTGCCTGCTTCTGTTGCATAACCTTGTCCACAATATCCAGGATTAAAATCATAATCTATACAATAATGTCCATCATTATCTATCCAATAGCCAACACTTCCAATAACATTCTGCTTTGATTTTAATTCAGCAACAAGACGGTTATCCATATCCTGCCACTCAATAATAATATTCCTCACCTGTTCTTCTGACATTGGATAAAAATCTTCGAATCTGCTAACTTCTTCATCAGAAAAGTATTTTATAATATCCTCAAAATCTGTCGCTCTATAATTTCTCAAAAGCAGCCTATTGGTTTCTATAGTTATCATCTAAACAACCTCCGTGTATTTACCAACTTGATACTATCGATATTATATTACAATCGCACTCATATTTCTATATAGATTTCCATTAAATTTCATCCTCTCTACGTTTCGGTCTATTCTGTTACTTGTCCTGCCGTCAGCTCTCGTTCTGAAGTTTCCTCTCAAGATTCTTCCTGTTGCAGCTGACTCTCCCGGCACAGGCTAATTCTATAGCGTTCTAAATGATACGTAATGATTGCGGGCGCAGTTGGAACGTATGAAAGACCTCTGTAAAGAGCGAAATAATCTGTATGAGAAGCAGAATGACCTGAAAGGGCAGAAACAGAAGATAGAGAGAGCATTGGAGCGATAAAAAATATGGGGCGCGGCGGTTGCTGTGCCCTATATTTTTGTGGTAAATGTAGAGAGGGAGTGGTATAATCAAATCTGTAAATTTAGGTTGGGGAGGTAAAAAAGTGAAACGCTGCATTGTAGTAACCGATATAGTCGCATAATAACTATCAGAACATGGAGGATTTTAAAATGACTATATCGGAGAACAAAATTTATCCCCGGACAGGTGATACCCAAACAGTTTATTTGAAAAACGTGATTACCAGTGACAGAATTAAAATTGGCGATTATACAATGTACAATGATTTTGTGCATGACCCACGGGAATTTGAAAAGAATAATGTATTGTATCATTATCCTGTCAATGGAGATCAGTTACAAATTGGTAAGTTCTGTTCTATTGCTTGTGGAGCAAAGTTTTTGTTTACCAGTGCAAATCATACAATGTCTTCACTTTCAACATATCCATTTCCAATATTTTTTGAGGAATGGGGGTTAGACATAAAGGAGATTACAAGCGCATGGGATAACAAAGGCGATATTGTAATCGGCAATGATGTTTGGATTGGCTTTGAAGCGGTTA
>CANDMV010000212.1 GCA_947385875.1 uncultured Eubacterium sp.
CTCCGGCTTTTCAACCGTGCCGAAATACGGCACTACCTTTTCCGGCTCCATAACCACTTCACCGAGCAGCAGCACACCCGGACACACGATTTCACAGATCATGCGAATCATGCGCACTATTGTATGTACCTGAGGGAGATTACGGCAATTTGTACCCAGTTCCTTCCATATATAAGGCACCGCGTCAATCCTCATGACATCGATTCCCTTATTTGCCAGAAACAGGAGATTGTAAACCATCTCATTAAACACTCTTGGATTTCTATAATTTAAATCCCACTGATACGGATAAAACGTAGTCATCACAAAATGACCTGCTTCCTGCAGCCACGTAAAATTGCCCGGAGCCGTCGTCGGAAATACCTGAGGCACGGTCTTTTCATATTCTGCCGGTATGGAGTAATCATGATAGAAAAAATACCGTCCCATATACTCCCCTTCACCACGGCGCGCCCGCACTGCCCATTCGTGGTCTTCGGAAGTGTGATTCATGACAAAATCCATGCAGACATTCATACCCTTCTCGTGGCACGCCTGTGTAAGGCTCTCCAAATCATCCATCGTGCCTAGCTCAGGCTGTACTTTTCGAAAATCTGATACTGCGTATCCGCCATCCGAACGTCCTTTTGGCGTGTCTAAGAACGGCATCAGATGAATGTAATTCACCTGACACTGCTTTAAATAATCCAGCTTCTCTTCTACACCCTTTAAGTTTCCGGCAAAATTATCGATATACATCATCATGCCGAGTATATCATTCTTCTTATACCAGTCCGGCTCCTGCTCACGAAGCGCATCCCGTTCTTTCAGCTGCTGCCCGCGCTGTATGTAATATTCATACAGCTGGGAAGATAATTCTGCGAACATATCATCATTATTATACAGCTCCATGTAAAGCCATCTTAATTCATCATGGTGCCTTTCCAATCTTTTTTGAAATATTTCTTCTGTTACAGACATACTGCCACATCCTTCCTTCATCTATAATCGCCTGACTCCCACACTAACTTCTCTGCGCAATCAGCTGTCTGATTTCTTCCTCTGTCGGCATCACCCTTAACGCTCCCCTTCTGGTTGTAATAATAGAAGCTCCGGCGTTTGCAAATGTAAGCATCTCGGACAGGTTCTCTTCCGTCAAGTCCAAGATTCCATGCTCTATAATATAATTCAAGACACATCCTCCAAAGGTATCTCCTGCTCCGGTCGTCTCAATCGTGCCTTCCTGAAGAAACGGCTTTACTTCCACCGCAAAGTCCTTATAATAAGCCCTGCTGCCTTCCTTTCCTAATGTAACAAAAACGAGTGGAATCTGATACTGTTCACGAAGAATAGCAGCGCCTTTTTCATAATCAGCCGTTCCGGTCATAAATTCGACTTCATTATCTGAGATTTTTAATATATCGCACTTTGACAGTCCATACGCGATCTCCCTCTTCGCGTCATCCAAAGACTCCCACAGCGGTTCGCGCAGATTTGGGTCAAAGGATACGAGAAGCCCGTTTTGTTTTGCCACATCAACCGCATATCTGGTCGCCTCCCGCACGCCTTCATGTGTAGACGACAATGTACCAAAATGGAAGATCTTTCCTGCCTTTATTATATCCTCCATCACTTCTTCTTTTTTCAGCATCATATCCGCACCCGGATTACGGTAAAAACTAAAATCACGATCTCCGCCCGGCTTTGTATGTACAAAAGCCAGTGTGGTATGTACTTTGTCATCAAATACTAAATTCGATACGTCTGTGCCGCTTTTTTCCACTTCCTGCGCAAGCATCCTGCCAAATGTGTCATTTCCCACTTTTCCGATAAATGCTGTACTTTTTCCCAACTTGTTGAGAATCGCCAGTACATTGCATGGCGCACCGCCCGGATTTGCTTCCAGAATCGGATTTCCCTGCCCGCTTACTCCGTTTTCCGTAAAGTCAATCAATAGTTCTCCTAGAGCTACTACATCGTATGATTTCATGCTTCCTCCTTTATGATCTGCCTCCATATGATTCTTCTCCCAACTGTAAAAGCCGTATCCCACAACTATCATTAAGTATAACCTATGAAGATGCATAATTCAATACTGTTTCGCGAACCACTCTTCCAAAATCTGCTTCTCTTTTTCTACGACATAGCCGCTGCCGCCCCTTCCTTTTACATCTTCCACCATGCTTACGATCAAAATGGGGCGCTCAGTACCTTTTTCAGCTGTAAAAACAGTCATCCATCCTAACTCTGTACCTGACGAATCTTCCTTCGATGCTTTTATCTCCGCTGTTCCTGTCTTGCCTGCCAATAAAATATCATCTCTATGCAGCCCATATCCGGTACCATTCGGGTCATTGACTACCTTTTTGATTCCTTCCAATACCCTGTCTGCCGTATCAGCAGAAAATGCGTCTGGTATCCAATATTCTGCCGCGGCATCTGTTTCAAAGAGCAGATGAGGTTTTAAAATCTTCCCGTCATTGCAGAAAGCAGTATAAATACATGCCATATGAAGAGGATTAATCAGAATCTGCCCCTGCCCATAACCGCTGTCTGCCAGCTGTATTTCTGTATTTATATGATCTTCATTTGAAAACTGTGCCGATGCTGCTCTCATTTCAAAAGGAACTGCCTGACCAAAGCCCAGCTTGGCTAAGTATTTCTCTAGCCTGTCTGCCCCGATTTTTAACGCTGCCTTTGCAAAATAAATATTATCAGAATAGATCAAAGCATTTTCCATATTCGCAGGACTGCTGGGGTGCAGCGTTGTCACATAATAGCCGCCCCACGACGCGGATTTCTGCCAGCTAGAGCCCTCGTTTCCAAAGTCTTCCATAGGATCAATCCGGTTCGTTTCCAAGCCTATCGCTGCTATGACCGGCTTAAAGGTAGAGCCCGGACACCATGTCTGCCGAAAACGGTTGTACAAAGGCTTATTTTCATCTTCATTCAAAGATTCCCATTTTTCAGACGACATTCCCATAATAAAATCATTACTGTCATAGGACGGCGTACTGACCAATGCCAGAACCTCTCCCGTATAAGGATGGATAGCTGCCGAACAGCTCTTATCCCCTTTGAACTGTTCATATAAAAGACTCTGAAGCCCGGCATCTATCGTCAGCTTTAGATCCTGTCCATGCTCCACCGGAATGTCAGCCAGTTCTTTTTTGATGCTGCCACCGGCATCCGTTATGTAGATCTTACAGCCGTCATGTCCTTTTAGTTCTTTTTCAAACAGCCATTCTGCCCCGCTTCTTCCAATCATGCTGTTGGCTGTATACCCTTCTCCAACATGTTCCTCCAGATCTTCGGCAGTCACATTTTGAATATAGCCGGTCAAATGCGATGCCGCCTGTCCCAGCGGATATTCCCTGATTTCAACCTCAGAAATCATCACTCCCGGAATTTCCAACAGCAGATCCTGCCGCTTTTTTTCCTCCAGCGCCTCCTGCGTCGGTTCCAAAGTCATCAGATCGATTTCCTTTACCTGAGGAATCGTCTTAATCGGAACAAACGAATCATCCTTTACCCACTTCGCAGACAGCTTTTTCTTCACCGCTTTCGGTTCGATCTCCAAAAGCTCCGCAATTTTTGAAATCGAGTTTTTTTTATGCTTCAGCTTTCCCGGAACAATTCCTACCGAAGCCGCAGTGCCCTTTCCTGCCAGAATGCGCCCGTTCCTGTCTAAAATGCGTCCTCTTTTAGCCATCGCTGTTGATACCCTGACCTTATCTGTACACTCTAAGTCTGGAAATATCAGCGCATCCGACCATGCCAGCAGGTATTGTCCGTCATCTTCTACAAATAATGCGTCGTTCTCAAAGCTGATTTTTCCTGCGGAAGTATCAAATGATGTCTGATAGCTTACCGTCTGGTCTGCTTCGCTGTAAGAGACATCTTCAATGACCATATTCTGCATCTGAATGCCTTCGTAGATCGCCAGATTGCGGCTAGTAAACTCTTCCAGAGTAATGCCGCCTGATACCTCTACATCCAGCATGGCATACATTTTATCATATGCTTGATTCGATAGATACCCCATATATTCTTCCAGCAACTCTGTCGGTTCTTTTTCTCTGCTTTTTTGTGTGAACAGCATAGAAGGGCCATGATCTTTCGCACGATTTTGAACAAATAGGTAAAGAACTGCACATGGGATCGCTATTCCTATTAATATCAGATTTAAGATGATAATTCTTCTGCTCTTTTTTCTAACTCTGCGTTTTGATTTCATTTCAACCTCCATAAACGATTTTATTGCAAATAGATTTGAATGCTAATATACTCCTCCTCTCTGTTTATATAATCTTACATTCGTAATAATTGAAAGTAAACAATAACCAGACGGCATATTTGTTTTTCGCCTTAATCTTACACCAGTAAGATTTGTGTGTCAATTATTATTTGCCCTAACATATTTTTCATTGACAATGCTAGAAATTATTTACTATGAATACACAAAATTACTAAAATTGTAACAATCCAGCCTTCAGCTTCACTGTAACGGAATCTGGCTCATTGAAAGTTCGCCCTTGGCGAAGAGGTTCTAAGCGCCAGTGGCACTTGTTTAGAACGGACCAAAACGGAGTGTAGAACGAATTCCCTCTTGGCACAATTCACACATTCTTACAAGTGATTATTATGATTCTTGGAACAACCTATATTTTTGTAAATGATTTAAAAAAATCTGTAGACTTCTACAGCAAACTATTGCAAGAACATCCGCTAAAAATGAATGGTGACCGATAAGTTCAGTTCAGCAATAAAATTGCTCTATATAATAAATCCTATGATGCCAAAATCATCGGCACACGTCCAAGCGAACGTTTCAATCAAGCCTATATCGATGATTTTTACAAGGATACCGGAGCCCCTAAAAACAACCTGGTCGTATTTAATTTTGAAACCGATGATTTATGCTCTGAATATCATCGGCTGAAAAATCTGAATATAGGAGAAGTTTCAGAATTGATGTATGTCAATGTACATATGCCATACTGGTATTTCAATATAACTGACCCTGATGGAAACACCTTGGAAATAACCGGAAAATATGTTCAACCTGAAAAATAGCAGTCATGCAAAAGCATATACTGCTATCGTTTTTCCATTCAAGATGATCTGCCTCTGCAAAGTGCAGAGTGCAAATCACTGCATTGGCCATCTTTCTTATTTTTTACACAACCGCTTCCATTCTTCCTCTGAAAATAAATCTTTTGGATCCAACAGCTTTATTTTCGAAACCTCCAGATGTGCTTTCTGCTTTTCTTTAGGCGGCAGTGTCATATAATCTCCATAAAGAGCTGTTAAATATTTGTCATACTTGCGAAACGCACGGAAGGTATATCCTTCAAACTTTATGTCTGTCATCTCATCAAAGCACTCGCCCGGCATTCCATAGCGTGATAATACATATGGATAGGTCATATGCCGTACCAGTTCCGTCCTCTTTTTATTGCACCGTGCGGCAATACGGTTTCTCCACTGGAATATTACATCACGTGGAATCATGCGGTACAGCATTCTGTACCATCTTCTTAAGAACAGCGAATCTGCATTCCTCATTCCCAGCTCCGCATACAGCAGCTTTCGTATCATAAAGCACGCAAACAGATGAAGCCTCCGTACAGCCGGATGATCCGGCACATTGTCTACGACAAATATATCGATAAATATACCGCCCACGCTTTTTAAATGCTCCTGCCCCAGACGGACAAACTCCGTATTTTTACGCCGCAGCTTTTCATACCCCCAGCGATAATACCTGTCCGTACGGTATTCCTGAAGAAAAAAACGCTTTTTATCCAGTTCCTTTTGACATGCTCTGTAAAACTTCTGGTATTCTGCCCTGCGCATAATGACATCGACATCGTCATCCCACGGTATGAAGCCGCCGTGGCGTACGGCCCCTAATAACGTCCCGCCATCTAATGAATATTTTATATTATATTTGCGGCAGACCCGGTCGATTTCGATCAGCATCTCCAGCAGGTTCAACTGAAGCCTGCGCAGATCATCATCTGATAATTCCACTTTCTTTGGTTTGTTTCTATTAACTTTTGCTGCTTTTACTTTCTTTTCCACTCTAATATCATCCGCCTCTCCTTTTTACTAACTCTTTTCATACTTTCCGAATACTCCGCATATGGATTATATTATATTCAGATTCTTTTAGCGCCTGATCATTCATTTTCTCTTGGATATACGCTGCGCTCATATCTTTTCCACCTCTAGATTCAGTATACTATAGAAAAAAGCAAAAGCAAAGATTTTATTGCATTAAAATTGCATCAAAATAAAAGTTTCATTACGATTCACGGTCCAATGTCATTAACTTAAGATTTTGTAACCATTCAGATAGGGTGTTACATTTGGGGATACCCGTACGCCGGATGAAAGGAGCTGTCTCGTCTTCCTGTGACTTTTCCAGAATGCTAAGAAGCCCTAAGTATTCTGCATCTGC
>CANDMV010000213.1 GCA_947385875.1 uncultured Eubacterium sp.
AAAAACCGTCCGACAGCAACTTCTATGTTTTTCGTAAAGTTAGTGCATATGGGGATACCCACCGGGCATGATGTCCGTATACGCTCACGACTTTCATTTTAGTGATGCGCGGATTGCGCCTATAGGTTTACTCTATACATGAAAAGTGAGGAATTCGTATGACCAGCCAACAATTAAAATGCTTTGTGCACGCAGCAGATCAGCTAAACTTTACGAAGGCTGCCGAAGAACTATTCTTATCCGTCCCAACCGTCACACATCACATAAAAACCCTGGAAGAAGAACTCGGCGCTTCCTTATTCATCCGTACCTCCAGGACCGTTCAGCTTACAGAAGCCGGTGCCACATTTTATACTGATGCCAGAGAAATACTAGATAAAATATCACTAGCAGAAAAGAACATACTGAAAATAACAAATTCTGATTTATTTTTTCTTAGAATCGGATGTATCAGTACTGCTGAATTGGGATTTTTAGAAGAAATGCTATATGATCTTCAGACAATATACCCTAAGGTATATCCGCAGATCTTCATCCACGATTACCATACAATGAAAAATCTATTCTGCAATAAACATCTGGACATGTTGCTTGCTACACGTGAAATGATAAAGGATATTGACAGCTGCTCTTTCCACAAATTAAAGACAATTTCAAATTACGCTATTGTATCCCCAAAATCCCATTTAAGTACTAAAAAAGAATTGTACTTTAAAGATCTGGAAAATGAATGTTTGATCATACCTCTGCCCAAATTTCTGCCATTTCAAAATGGCAACCAGCTCCAGGAAAAGCTAGTGCTCCATTCACAGTCGCATTTTAATCTCATGTGCGAAAACGACCAGGCTGCCATTCTGCTCGCCAAATGCGGATACGGGATTGCCATTCTTCCAGAATTTTTTATACCGCAAAAGTCAGATGATCTGATCGTTCTTCCATTAAAAGACGAAGAAGATACTTTTGACTACGGAATCGCTTATCACAAAAATACCAGTACGAATTATATGAAATATATCGTACGAAATTTTTGTTTTAAGTAAAATTTTTTAATCAAAACAAAAAAGCATGGCTTACTTATATCAGAAAAAAGCCATGCTTTAATATTTGCATTTTCTATTTGTAAGTTCATTAGATTTAAGACCTGCATGAGCTATCTACGCACACATCGTGCCAGAGCGTGTTTGAAAAATCATTCCCGCGATCTGTACTCCCCACTTTGCGGATCATTCATCCCAAATGTAAGAGACGCTGCCCGCTACGCTTCATATATTTGGGATAAATTCTCCATATCATACCCTGTGGGTTCAAACTGTAAAGCATATCATGCCCTGTGGGTACTTCACACGAAAACATTTTTCAAACACGCTCTAGATTTAAATCGCTTCGCGATAGAACTTTTAGTATAAATAATCCAGCCTTAATTACTTCTCCAGCTTCCAGATCTCATCATTATACTGCTCAATCGTACGGTCAGACGAGAAAAATCCTGCCTTACTGATATTGATCAGCATCTTCTTCGCCCATGCCTTGCGATCTTCATATGCAGCAAAGATCTCGTCCTTTGTCTTGACATAATCCTGAAAATCAGGGAATGTCATAAACCAGTCTTTGTTCAGCAGCTCATTGTAAAGACGCTCCAGATTTTCCTTGCATCCCAGCTTCATGATATCATCACTGATGATAAAATCTACTGCCTTTTTAAGATCTTCGTCCTTTTCATAATAGTCCTTTGACACATAGTCTGCCCGTTTATAACGATCAATCACCTCCTGGCTCGACTCGCCAAATGTAAAGATATTGTCCGCGCCGACCAGCTCAGCGATCTCTACATTGGCACCATCATTTGTACCCAGTGTTACAGCACCGTTTAACATAAATTTCATGTTGCTTGTACCTGATGCTTCTTTGGATGCCAGCGAAATCTGCTCAGACACATCACATGCCGGAATCAGCTTTTCAGCCAGTGTTACGTTATAATTTTCTACCATAACCACTTTCAGATAAGGACTTACCTGCGGATCGTTGTTAATCAGCTGAGACAGGCATAAAATCAGGTGGATAATGTCTTTTGCGATAATATAGGCCGGAGCTGCCTTCGCACCAAAAAATACAGTGATCGGACGTACCGGCAGCTTGCCGGATTTTATCTCAAAATATTTGTGAATCACATATAACGCATTCATCTGCTGGCGCTTATATTCATGCAGACGCTTGATCTGAATATCAAATATTGAATCTGCCTGAATGTCAATCCCCTGTGTATGCTTCAAGTAATCGCGCAGCGCCACTTTTCTGGCATCTTTGATCGCGAGCAGTTTTTCCAGCACTGTATCGTCATCTACAAAATCCGCCAGCTTTTCTAATTCCATAGCATCCTTTTTAAACCCGCTTCCGATCAGCTCTTCGATAAACTTGGAAAGCTGTGGATTACAGTACAAAAGCCAGCGGCGGAACGTAATGCCGTTTGTCTTATTGTTGAATTTTTCAGGATACAGCTTATAAAAATGATTCAGCTCTGCATCCTTCAAAATCTCCGTATGAAGCGCTGCCACGCCGTTTACGCTGATGCCGTAATGAATATCGATATGAGCCATACATACACAGCGGTCATTGTTGATAATTGCTACGGACGGATCGTTATATTTTTTGTTTACCCGGTTGTTCAATTCATAAATAATCGGAACCAGATGCGGCACTGCCTGCTGCATGTAGTGCATCGGCCATTTCTCCAGCGCTTCTGCGAGAATGGTATGATTCGTATAAGCACAGGTCTTAGATACGACATCTATTGCTTCATCCATCGTCATCCCGCGCTCCATCAAAAGACGGATCAGCTCAGGAATCACCATAGTCGGATGCGTGTCATTGATCTGAATCACCGCATACTCTGGCAGGTCATATAGATTCGAGCCTTTTTCCGTGCATTCTTCCAGAATCAGCCTTGCTGCATTCGATACCATAAAATACTGCTGGTATACGCGCAGCAGACGACCGTTTTCATCACTGTCGTCTGGATATAAGAACAAAGTCAGATTCTTTGCAAACTGTGTCTTATCAAAATCAATGCCCTCTCCTACCAGCGACTCATCCACGGATTCTACATCAAACAAATGAAGCTTTGTCGTACGATTCTCATATCCTACTACATCAATATCATACATTCTAGACTGCACCGCAAAACCGCCAAAATGGATTCTGTATGTCCGGTCTGTCTTTGTCAGCCATGACTGCGGCGTTATCCAAGGATTTGGAAGCTCTTTCTGCAGGTTATTTTCAAAAACCTGCCGGAACAAGCCAAGATGATAATTTAATCCTACGCCGTCGCCGTTTAAACCGAGCGTCGCAATGGAATCCAGAAAACAGGCGGCCAGCCTGCCAAGCCCGCCGTTGCCAAGAGACGGCTCCTGCTCGATTTCCTCAATCTGCGCTATTGATTTTCCGCATTTTTCTAAATCTGTCTTTACCTCATCATACAATCCGAGGTTAATCAGATTATTTGATAACAATTTGCCTATCAGGAATTCAGCTGATATATAATACAGCTTTTTCTTACCCTGGCTGCTTTCCTTTTCTTCTGCCTTTTCTTTGACATACTCAAGAAGAGCGGTATAAATCTCTTCATTCGTGCATTCATCCATAAAACGGCCAAAACGTTTTTTCACATATTCATTCGGTGTCATATATCATACCTCCTAATTCTCTGCATTTATGTTTCAGCTTTAAACTGACATTATTATATGTCATAAAATGCCGGTTATTCTTGCAGCATTCTATGATAATATGATACTATTCTATCATTTCTTACAATGATACCCATCAACGAAAAAGTTTCAAAGAACAACTACAGCAAGCTATATCGTTCACGAGTATAAAACGCAGCGTTCTTACGCACTTTACTAATCTAATTACATTGCAGACCGAACTGCAATGTAATTGCCGAATCTATAAATTCAATATAAAAACTGCGGGCACAATATCATATACCTGCAGTTTTCTCTCACACGGCATAATTACTTTATGCTGTCTTTTGTAGTTATCTCTGTGTCACAACCATCCTCTGCATCTAATAAGACAGCGGTCATAGCATTTCAAAAATATGCGCAGTATCGTTATAATTTCATTACATTTTTATCTCCGAACAATACGCGGTGCCGTTCTGTCTCATCCAGCTCAATCAGCTTGCCAAAACGGTCATAATAGGTGAGCAGATCCGAATTGCGTGCCGGCTGTCTTGCACCGTTTCTGGTCAGCAGCTGTTCAATCTGCTGTAGACTGCCAGATTTTAATGCTTCTTCGGAAATTGCTCCATAGCTCGGCAGATCGCCAATGTCTTCTAATGGAGGAAGCTCATCCAGCTCATGTGCTGCCGAACGGTTCTTTAATATTTCATACGCCCTGTCTGTTTCCGTCTGCACATGACCGTCTGCTGCTCCGTGAAAGCCATTCTTTAATATTTCATACGCTCTGTCTGTTTCCGCTGCCAAATCATCTGCTGCGTGTGCGCTGCCGGACTCGAACGGCCAATCTGAGATTGATCCTGACAACATTTGTTCTGCTGCCGCTGCTTCTCCTGCCCGCTCTTCATTGACCGATGCCGATCCTGACAATGCATTTCCTGCTTCTCCTGTCCGGCCTTCATTGTCAATTCCTGCTTCTCCTGTCCGGCCTTCATTGTCTGTTCCTGATCCCGATCTCATTTGAACTGCTGACATCGATTCTTCTGCTGGCTGACCGCCGGTTTCCGCCAGCTGACCTGCTGACCTCTGAGCTTCTGCTGATGCTTTATGACCTTTGTTTTCTGACAATGCCTCTTCTGCTGAAGATGTCGGTTCTGCTAAAGATGCCATTCCAGCTAAGCCCGCTGTCGATTTGCCCGCAGATGATTTTGACGCCCCGTCAGATTCCCAAAATTCTTTCATCCATTGAATGATAGGCGAAAATAATTTGCGCAGCGCAGATGAGACAGAAAAACTGCCCGCATTTTCTGCAGCCTTTTTTTCCTTCTTAGCATTGTTTGATAAATCTAAAATTACTCCCTGGCTGCCCTGCCTGGACGCATCTGCCCTGCGTTTTGAACCCGCATTCTGCTCTGCCGCTTTCTTCTGTCCAGGTGTGTTTTCATATGCCCTTACTGCCGGACTTTTTCTTTTCTTTTGATCCTGCTCTGTATAACCATAGACATCATTTCCGCTTATTTTATCAATCATAAGCTGCACCACCTTTTAATCTGCATTCGATTGTGCTTTGACAGATCTTATCTGCACTTTTTATTCTATACCATTTAAGGCTATATGAAACCAGCCTTATATCTATGCAAAAAATTCCTGTTATCATTTAATACTATCTAAAATCCTGCTTAATGGCAAAATCTCAAAATGTATTCATTGTACTTCTCAATAGGATTTTACACCATGTTATATTTGCGGAACAGCCGCCTATAGCATTCAGCTCCTGTGCAGTTTACGTATAAGCACGCTGGCCCTTGCAGTAAATCCGCTTTCCCCACCTCATTCAGCTCCTGCGCAGCTTACGTATAAGCGCTTTATGTTCCTTCGATACACGGTAGGATTCACATGTCTTCTGAATCGATTTATTATGCGTAAAATCATCCATCTGATTATCCTGCAAAAACGCATATGTCTCTTCCGGGAATCCAGCAAAACACACAGATACCAGCCAGGCTGCTGCCATTTTTGCATAATAGCCATCGTTATGAATCTGACTGCATACTTTAAAGATCTCATGAATATGCGCTTCGTCCACAAAATGCGACAGCATCGATACCAGTCCAAACCGGATTCCATACTCAGTATCTGTCGCAGTCCAGCTGTTTAAATACTCCCACCAGACATCCGGCTGCTCTTTCATCCATTTATAAGTATTGCAGCAGCTGTCGCACACACCCCAGCTGTCAATCAGCGGAACAAATGCATCCAGCTGTTCCTTATATTCATCATGACTCATCCTCGCATAACCAATTACCAGCCCATATATCATCTTTTCTTCATAACTGCCGTCTGCGCGCCAGTCAGTCTCCCTCATCTGGCAAAGATATGACTGCGCGTCGTTTTTGGCTATCCGCTTTGCAATCTCACGCAGCTTCGGCAGCCGGACGCCAAGTATATTTGTGACACCCGGAAGCAGCTTTTCATTAAAAGCCTTATAATCGGGTTCAGCCAGATGAATTAACTGTTCCCGTACCTGCTCTTTCATCATCAAAACAGCTCCCCGCAGTATTCCTGATAGATGGCGAAAAAACTATCAGTCGCAATGTCCCCTGACCGCTCTACCTCAATGTTGTCCCAGACCTTTTGATCTAATTTTTTGGAAATTGTCCTGCTGTATGCGTCATAGACATCACCGAACGCAGCCTTTTCACGCTGCTGCACGATTTTCAGCTTATTCACATCTGTCAGCTCTTCATTGAACTTATCCA
>CANDMV010000214.1 GCA_947385875.1 uncultured Eubacterium sp.
CATAACATTTTGTTATAAAATGTTATGCCCGCAAATATATCCAAATAGCTGAAACGCCTACAAACAAATGCATTTCACATTATTATTTAATTTTTCTAACACGCTCTAGTGCTCCATCCGGGCAGAAAGGCATCCATACTTATTTGGTTAAAATAAACAACTGATTAGATTTATCAAACACATTCTAGTATAACCTTTACATGCATGTATTTTCTCTAGGTTTCTATACAGTAATCAGCGACATAAGGTAAAACGGCACCGCCTCATTCAGCTGATCGTCTACAATCTCGATCTCAATGATATGCTTCTTTTTCACCCCATGATGCAGTATCACAGCAATCTGCGCACTGTCTCCCCAGTCTTCCTCAAAGTTTCCGTCCAACATCCATGCATGAGACGCATCGCCAACCAGTACAGCTCTTGCCCGCAAGGCAGGCCCCGCGTATGGAAATCGTGGCCGCAGGTATGAGCCTCAGTACCGGTCGGACAAGCAAAGCTTTCTCCGCTTTCCTCCGGCATGGGCAACGCATCCATATCAGCTCGAAGCAGGAAAGTCCTTCCTCCTCCCCGGCCTAATTCTGCAGTCACTCCATGCCCGCAGGGATGCGGATTGAGGCCGTATCCTCTCATCTGATTCATGACATTGCCTGCCCTTTCGGCATATGCAGGTCCACCTCTGCATTGCTGTGCAGTCAGCGGCGGTGGGCGACTGTTTCCTCACGCAGCTCTAATGCTCTTTCATAAAAACCCATAATTGCACCGCCTAATATAAAATCGTTATAACTACATCTTGTTACATTGTATTTATTTTTTCAATCACACAGCTATGGGGCTTATCGGGATGATCCCTGTCATAATTTATCCCCACCAGCAGAATCTCCCCTGAATACCCCTCAAGCGACTGCATATACTGCCTGTCCTTAATCTGCTGTATCGCCGCGTCCACAGTTACGCCATATTTTAACTCTACCACCATCGCAGGCTTTCCCGTATGGGGCAGCGGCAGAAATACGATATCCGCAAAGCCCTTGCCGGCAGGAAATTCCCGTATGAGCCTATAATCCTTCCTCGCACTGTAATACGCAAGCCCGATCGCACACCCCAGCGAGTTTTCATCATTATCCTCCAGCACTGATGCCGCCTCCATATGCGCCCTGTCAAGGCCTTCGGCCACTTTATCCGCGTCCCCGTTTAATGTATTCTGCAGCAGCTCTTCGGATGCCTTAAGAATGCGCATGACCTCCGGCCAGCCACTGACGCTCATGGCATTCTCAAATTCCATGACAATCTCCCTGTTTGGAATAAATGCTTTCTGCTCCCCTGAATCATATCCCAGATAGCCCAGATGAATCAGCAGCGTAAGCACATCGTCCTTTGTCTCAAGCATACGCATGTCATTCCGAAAGCTGCGGGTATTGACTTCCACGCGCCCGCCGCCGAGCATCTGTACAATGCTGCTCCTAAGCCCGTCAAAGTCAAGATCGATATAGACCTTCAGCGCATCATATACTTCTGTAGACGTCCAGTAATTAGAAAAATCACGGCAGCTCATGGCCTCCACAACAGATTTGGGATTATAGATATGATGGAACCTTTTAAACATATACCCGTCATACCAGCTGCTAGTCTCGTCAAAATCCATAGCAAATCTTGTGCACAGCTCCCTGACCTCGTCCTCTGTGAACCCGGTGTATTCCTCCAGCGCCTTCTGGTCTGTCATCGAATATTCCCAGAACATATTCAGCGCAGAATGCTGTCCGTATTTTCTGACTGGAAGTATCCCCGTCATATACGCCAGCGCGACATATGGCTGATCTTTTAAGAGATTCCTTAAAAAATCAAGATATTTCTTCTGCATTCCCTCTGACTCCTGCCTCTCGCGCATTACGCAGTCCCACTCGTCGATCAAAAATACAAACTTCTTATCTGTTTTCACATAAAGCCGCCTTAGTGCGGCAGCAAGCCCCTTATTCCCTGCATCCAGTATCTCGCCGTATTCCTCCACAAGCTCGCATACCACTTCCTCAGTGAGATACTCCGTTACATCCCGCTCTTCCGCTTCAATTAAAAACTGCTGCATATTCAGAAAAATCACATCATACTGATTCAGATACTTTCGAAATGACTTGCTTTTCTTTATTTTAAGCCCCTTAAATAAAGCCGCCGAATCGCAGCCCCGGCTGTAATACGCTGCAAGCATTTCTAGAGCCATTGACTTTCCAAAGCGACGCGCCCTGCTGACGCAGATATACTTCTGCTTCGTATTCATACACTTATTTGTATACTCAATCAGTCCGGTCTTATCCACATAGATTTCAGAATTGACTGCTTCCCTAAAGCCTGTATTTTTTGGATTCAGATAAATTCCCATAAATCAGCTCTCCTCACATAATTTTATTATATGGCAGTATCCTTGAACGATCAAGCATTTATAATAAAACCGCTCCATAAACTTTTCCAAATACAATACCGATAAAATATAAATAGACATGGCTAAACACCACGCTATTTATACCAAAATCCAACAGCCGCCCGGACCTTTTATGGAAGGCGGCGCAGTCCCGAATGACAGACGGACGCAGAAAGGAGAATATCATGACATTTGAAACAGTTCATGCCGGATATGGAAATAAGATTGATTCCAGTCTGGCAAAAACAGCCACAACTGCATCAGCATCTGACCCCGGCATGTTCTTTACTGAAAAATTACTGCGCTGCGCAATAAAAACAGCTGACGATCCAAATCACACTGCTGCAAAACGCAGTTCCACAGATTCGAAATCTACAAATGGTATCGGTTCGAAACCTGCAAATAATGCCGGTTCAAAACCTGCAAATAATGCCAGTCCGAAACCTGCAAATAATGCCAGTCCGAAACCTACAGCTGATACCCCGGCATATAAAACGGGTACAAACACAGCAGCTGATGCCCCCGCAGACAACGAGTCTTTGAAAACACCTGATGAATTTTCTTTTCTCGATTACCACAATTTTTTTCAAGATAAAATAAATGAAATCTATGAAAAAATCCAAAACGGTGAAGCAGAACCCAGCTATCAGATCGGCTCACAGTCATTTACTGAAAAAGAATGGGATAACTTTTTGAAAAAATTTGATGAAGTAGAAGATACCATCCGAGAACTGATGCGGGAAGAACATGCGAAAAGAGCGGAAAAACGGCTGAAACAGCAGCAGGCCGAGTCAGACGGTCTGGAGAACCTGCTTCTTGCAGAGTCCACCTCCTGCAGCTATCCATCTGCTGACCCTAAAAAAGATGACGTCCAATACATCACATGGTATACAAAAGAAGGTATTTACTGCCGCAGGGCTGGCAGCACAGAAGAATATGAATGGTCTATTTCATTTGCGGACGAAGATCAGTACGATAAAGTCATGGACTTCATCAGTCAGTTTCCATCCGATTGGAACATGCGGTTTGCAGCACACGAAAATTTCTGGACTGACTTTTTAGAAAATGACATAGACATAGAAAGCTTCATGGAATTTATGAACCGTACAGATCACGGAGTGCCGAACTATATGATAACAGCTGACGACGGCTCTATGTATGTAGACAAGGATAAAATGCAGTGGGCCAAGTATCTGAATCCCTTCGGGAACCATTTTTACACCAGGGAAGAATTTCTGAAAAAGCTAGAGGCAGAAATAGCAGCTAACAGATCAAAACTTGACGCAGAAAAATAAGAATTTTCGCAATCTGGAACGGCAGGCAGCAATCTCCAAACTGATGTAAGATAGAATTACTCAGTTTGGAGGTTTCCCTCTCTTTTGCCCTTAGTGTTAAGATATGCAAAAAAGCAGTGAATCATTTTCTGGCAGAAAACCACATTCACTGCTATACTAATAAATCTTACATTCGCTTTATCTGTAAACTGACAAACTCCTTTCTTTCAATAACAGCATTTTATAATCGTTTCTGTAGTATTTTCCTGTCACTGTCATTGATCTCAAGCACATTCATAGCCTGCTCTGCTTCTATTTTTAAATTCGTCATCATTTTTTTATCGAATCAAGCAGACTATTTAATCTTACATTTTCCGCATATTTTTCTGCATATTTTTCCGCATAGCTTTCAGCATACTTTTCTACTGCTTCACACATAATCTTCCTACCTCCTTCTTCTTCCTTAAAATGTTTCATACCCTTCATCAATTCAGAATAATACATATCGGTTCACCGTATAAATCGGTATCCCGTAACCGAATATATCTGTCTGTGTGATAAATATCATATACGAATCCCGACGTTCCGAAAATTCCTGTCCCGCTTTCAGCATACGGGAATCCATCATGAATTATCATGTAATCCCTTTCTTTTTTCCTATATATTTGCATTTTGTCTTCCATGTACGCCGCCTGAATGATTCGGTTTCCATATTTTGTTGTCAATGTGCCGAACTATACTTAGAAAGAAGAAAGAAAAGACGGGGATTCAATTGTATTCTTCTCAATTTCTGGCAAAAGAAAAAAGCTGCCATTTATGACAGCCTTATCTTTATACTATTTTGTATGTTCCTATAAAATTACAATGCTACTTTTTAAGCTGCAGTCCATCTTTAAAGGCTTCCCCCACTCTTTCCGTCACTTTATAGTATCCATGTGTATAAGGATCAAAAGCGATAGCGTTAACTAAAGCCATATCAACCTTGTCTTCAACCATCACACGTTCATCTGCCGTGACATTTACAACCTTGCCGATCACGCCGCAGCCGTATTCATTGTCCTGATATTCGATAAATTCACACTCTAAACAGAGCGGAAATTCATGAATCACCGGCGCATCCACCAGTTCGGCTTTCGAGGCAGTGAGACCGCTCTTTTCAAATTTATCTGCAGCCTTGTTACCTGACTCAACGCCAAAATAGTCCGCCTCGGTTACATGGGCTGCATCGGCAATGCTTACAGTAAAAGCGCCCCTTGCCTTGATATTCTTTACTGTTTTGTGTGTTTCTGTCAGATTGAGAACCACATTTCCTCTCTCCTGCATAGTTCCCCATGCAGCATTCATAACATTGACGCTGCCGTCTTCGTTGTAAGTTGCCACCATTAGAACAGGCATTGGGAAAATACCTTCAGTTATATTGAGTTTCCTTCTCATTATTATTACCTCATTTCTTATATGGAATTGACAGGACCTATATCCTTATATATAATTATAGTTGGTAACAGAAAAAGCACAAGTACTATTTTATTAGAAAGGTACTATCATTAGAGAAAGCATAAAATGATAAAGAATTTTATTGAAAAAGCAAATTTTGAAGATACAGGATTCAGTTATACATTATCACTCATCTCCGGCAAGCATAAGATGGTGATCCTTTACTGCCTGATGGAATTTAAAGTTGTAAGATTTAATGAATTAAAACGATATCTGAAAAATGTGTCAGACAAGACGCTCAGCAACAACCTGAAAGAGTTGGAGGCAGATCGGCTTATTATCCGGAAAGAATACCCCCAGATCCCTCCAAAGGTGGAATATCGCCTTAGTGACAAGGGAAAATCTTTGATGGTTATTTTAGATCAGTTATGTATCTGGGGTGAAAACAACAGAGAATACATGAACCAAATTTTTTCATGAAAACCATAGATATCGTCCAATGTTTCCGATATCTGACGTGTGGTCATGCCATTTGCGTACATAGAGATGATTTTCTGTTCAATATTAAAAATATTTTTGACGTTTTTCCACTACCTATAGTTCAAAAGTGGATTCAACTTTATGTACATTTTTCTTTTCTCTTGTCATAATAAAAGTCCTCCTATGATTTTTATTTTACCATAGAAGACCAGTAATGACCTTTGGTCTTTTCCTTTTGGCATTGCTCACATTCGTTTTTACGTTTTGTAAGTAATCATGTATAACTGAATTTCAAGATACGTCTTTGCAACGGTATAAACCTTTTTAAGCCTGTCAATGCTCTTGATTTTTCCGGCAATTTCCGCTATCTTGCTTCTATAAAATTCTTCCTCGCTCATTCAGCCCTCCAACCATGCCTTGATAAATGTGTAAATCTTGATTAACAAGGCTTTATTGTCTATAGCTGACATTCTAAATTGTGATTTTAAGGGAAATTTTATAATGAGAGATACCGGGGAAGAAATATAAAAACTTCTTGCTTCCTGCTCCCAGATGTGCTATATTGAACATAAGAAACCTGTCTTTGGGAGTTGATATGTAAAATATGGTGCTAAGCCATAGGTTAGAA
>CANDMV010000215.1 GCA_947385875.1 uncultured Eubacterium sp.
TCAAGGATTTGTAGTATCGAGCATTTTTATATGCTCATGAATAATTCAGGATAATTTAAAGAAATTTATGCTTTGATGAAGATACAGTTGATTTGTATGCGGAAACCGCTTATACAAAGGCATGAACAGAATATCGGAAAAACGTTGAAAACAAGGGGTTCCGGTGTATCGGATGTTGCCGGAATCCTTTGTTTGGCTTTTGGGATGTACCAGGGAAGCATATGTGTCTGTTCAGTAATTGTACATTGTATGCAAAAAATACAATTTAAGTGTCCAATTTTTGTTGATATAATAAGACTGATATTTTTACATTCCTTGTAATCAAAACAGATGCCATTATGAAAGATAGTGATATGATTCGTAAAAGGCATCATGGTTTACATGAGAGAGCAGATGTTACGAATGGGATGGAAAAGGCAGTGTATGCTATGGCTTCTGTACCATTTGTAAGCAGTACAGTTTCAGTCAACATTAATAACAACATGAATAGGGAAAGATATATTTATACAGTCGTATCTTCAGAACTATATCTAGTTGCAACAATCAGGGAACGCTGACACATAATTCAGAACCAGTATTAAAAAGAAAAACTTGTACGGATCTCGTGGCTTTATCTGGAATGAGGGGAAATGGATGGGGATTATGTCAAATGGGTGCTGCTTATATGGCAAAAGCCGGAGGAAGAAGTTCTTATGACATTGCATTGTATTATTTTACAGGATGTAGCGTTGCATATTAGCTATGCACCTTGCTGCAAAAATAAAGCTCGCAGCGAGGTGCATAGGCATTTATAAAAGGCAAAACTTGATTTATAAACATTATGTGGAAAGGACTAAATGTATGAATAAATGGATTTATGCTATTTTAACACTTTGCTTTACCATGAGCAGCATGGGTACTGCTTATGGTGAGGAACAGGGAAGCAATAAAACTTATATAATGTCAAATGCAGCCTTGGCAGGACAAGAATCATTAGAATGTAATACAGCAAAAGTTATAGGCATTGTTTTGGATACTGATACCCAAAAGCCGGTTCAGGGGGCAAGAATAATGGTAGATGGCGTTCACCAGGTTTCCACTGGCAAAGATGGTAAATTTTTGATGAAAAGTGTTCGGAATGGAATATATCACTGGCAGGTTCGGGCGGATGGATACCGCAGGGCAGACTACTGGAATTATTCGGTGTATGAAGCAGATCAGAAAGATATTTTTACGTTTCTTATAAGTAAGAAGAAAAAAATTAGTAAAGACGGATATCCTTTACATGCCGGTATGCAGGAATTCTTATGGGAAGATGAAGATTCTAAAAAAAGATTTTCCAAAACATTGGAGCAGGCATTGCAGCGCGGGCGGGCGGATGACATCAGGCTGGAATCCGTCAGCATTGGAAATTTTACGGGCAGTGGGGAAGATGAGCTGCTGGCAGTATTTGTGTTTGATTCTGAAATTGCATCAGGGCTGGTATGCAGGGTAGCCGCTGTTTTTAACAAAAGTACAAAAAAAGTAATGTTTTATGTTGGTGCTGCAGGCAATACAGTGGATATTTATTTGATGCCGATGCAGAATGGGGCAGACTGTCTGCTTTTTTCTTGGACATCTACAAAGCAGGGGCACTCGTCACGGGAAATGAAAGCTTACCAAATGCAGATGGAAAAAGACAGGATGAAAGCCGTTCCATTGGAATGTTTATGTAGTCAGCAAAACATCTGAACCTCATGCATAATATCACTGAGCCTGCATAAAATAAAAATAAGCAGATAACGGAGAAGCATCCTAATATGAGTGCAAAAACCAGAATTGTTGTATTACATATGAGAGAGGTTATTTATACCGCAATATTTGCTGCGCTTGCTCTTTTATTGATTCTGCTGTTGGTTTTTATGTTTCGGGGGAAAAAGGGTTCTGATGCACAGGAAACGATGAAATATGTATCAGGCGTGTATACTTCGTCCATTTTGCTGAATAATCAGACGATGGATTTGAAGGTTGTGGTGGATGATAACCGCATTAATGCTATTTCCCTGGATAATCTGGACGAGACGGCAGCGACTATGTACCCGCTTATGCAGCCGGCGCTGGATAATATCAGCCAGCAAATCTATGAAAAGCAGTCAACAGAGCATATTACATATGATGAAGCAAATCAATATACATCAGTGGTTCTGCTGAATGCGATTAATGATGCGCTCTCAAGAGCGGAAGCGAAAGAAGAGGATAAATGAGCAATGCAAAAATCCCGAAGCAGCAGCTTAGTCTATAACCAAAGGGCACACCGTATCGAAAGCGCTTCGCGCTGGGGAATTAAGGTATACCCAGAGGGCACACCGTATCGAAAGCGCTTCGCGCTGGGGAATTAAGGTATGCTTAGCATAGACTGGATTGGCGGCTGACTGAGGGATTTTTACATTGAAGAATTGCTGCAGCATTGATTTATGCTGAAAAGCAGTAAATTTGCCAACGACACAGACTCACGAGCGTCAATATCAATATAAGAAGCTGTATGGACAATTTTATCGCTCGTGAGTATAGTACATGAAAAAATGACTGAAGATGCGTATACCCAGAGGGCACACCGCACCGAAAGCGCCCTGCGCTAGGTAATAAAGGCGTCTTTTCCTTTGTTTTTAGTTTAATGTGCTTAAATAATCAGATACCGCATCGATATTGACTTCTGTATAAGATACGGGACGGTTTGCTTCCACGCGTGAGTATACAGAAAAGCCAATCCATACAACGAGACCGACCGCTATGATACAGCCTGCGATGCTGTACAAAAGCCGTTCTCTTTTCTCTCTTTCAATCTGTTTTTTCCTGCCGTATTTTTCTTTTTTATATTGATCTACTTTTTGCTGGCTCATTCTAAAGATCTCCTATTCTAAAACTGATGTGATTGTGGTACAATAGGTTCGTATTGTGCCGTGTTTTATTATACACGATTCATGGCGGTTTGTGGAGTACTAAAATTTATTTTTTTATGAAAATATTGTGAACTGGGTCATGACTGTATATTTTATGTTAATATTGATAAATGGAACACAGATGAATGCCTTTCAGAATATGACCTTCCGGCGAACTTATGAAGCAGAAAAGAATCCAAAATGATCTTGAGATGAAATAAGATGATCTAAGACAGAAGAATGAGCTATGAAGCAGAACGGGATCAAGACTGATAATGTATGGAAATACGATTGCTTAAGAACGCAAACACAGAACGGAATGAAGACTGACATTGTATGGAAATACGATTGCTTAAGAACACAAATACAGAACGGAATGAAGACTGACATTGTATGGAAACATGATTGCTTAAGAACGCAAGCACAGAATGGAATCGAGACTGACATTGAAATATAGTATGAAAAGATGATATATTAAGTAGGAAAGGAAATGGAGACAGATGAAAACGGGGATTATATTTGATATGGATGGAACGTTGTGGGATAGTGCAAAGCAGGTAGCGGATGCATGGAGTACAATTACGGTACCGAGACTGGGACGGAAGGTGACTCAGGAAGACATGTATCGTACGATGGGAATGCCGATGGACGAGCTGGCAAAAGCGATTTTTCCGGATCATGAATTATCTGAGCTGCTGCCGATTATGGAAGTAAGCGGAAAGGTCGAAAATGATTATCTCAGGAAGCATGGCGCTAGGATTTATCCGGATGTGATGGAAACGATAGAGCTGCTGGCGAAGACATATCCATTATATATAGTCAGCAACTGTCAGTCGGGATATATTGAAGCGTTTTTAGAGTATTATCATCTGGAAGGGTATTTTAAAGATTTTGTGTGCTTTGGTGATAATGAGAAGTATAAAGGGGATAATATTGCACTGATTATCGAGCGGAATAGACTGGAGCGGGGGATTTATGTAGGAGATATTCAGGCGGATTATGATGCGGCTTTAGCAGGAGGCGCTGAATTTATCCATGCCGCCTATGGCTTTGGCTCGATTCGGGAGCAGGTGCCGAGAATCAATGCGTTTAAGGAGCTGCCGGATTTATTGGATAAGCTGTAAGCAGACATAATGCATTGCAAATAGCGTATAAAAATGATAAAATGTTTCAGATACGTAAGAGAAGGTAACAGTTTAGAGCAGTTACGTTCGAACTGCTGCATGAAAAGAAGGGATTAACATATGAAGAAAAGTAAAAGCAGAAGAGTTATGCTTGCAGCGTTAACCGGGCTGTTGGTTCTGGCACCGGTACAAAGCGCATATATGCCGCAGACCGTCCAGGCCGGGCAAGTCTCCAGTGCCAGTGACAGCCGTCTTTCGGATTTTGATATTGCTCCTGGTACTTTGAATCCGGCATTTTCACCAGATGTACTGCAATATACAGCCACGGTCGATGCAGATGTGACATCGGTTAGTGTCAGGGCAGTGCCTCGTTCGTCAAGCGGTACGATTGCGTCTGTCGAAGGTGCACGGTCGCTGCGTCCAGGCGTAAATACGATAAAAGTAACCTGTTCGGCACACGATTTTACTACTACTGTATATACGATTACAGTTACTGTAGGAAGTGTAGGCGGTACACAGCAGCCGGAAACAGACGGGGCAGGGCTGCAGCAGCCGGGCGCAGGTACAGATCCGCAGCCGGATTCAGGTTCATCAGATGCACAACAGCCGGACGCAGGTGTGACGGGTACACAGCAGCCAGAAACAGACCCGTCAAATGCACAGCAGCCGGACGCAGGCTCATCAGATGCGCAGCAGCCGGATGCAGGGAGCACAGACGGTACGTCTTCTGACGCGGGCGGCGAGGGTACTGCACAGCCGGATGCAGGCAGCACGAATAAGCAGAAAAAGAAGAAGAAAAAAAAGGCGCTTGCCGCATTGATAGGAACAGTGGCATCAGATGGGACTGTTACATTGAATGGCGCATCATACCGCCTGTCAAATAATTTTAATTACGGATCCATCACGCAGGATATTCCAGCTGCGTTCGGACAGGGCTCTGTGCAGATTCAAGGAACAGATTATTCTACCCTGCACTGTGAAGAAGGAGGAATGAATCTTGTCTATATGGAAAACACAGATGGAAATGGCTCGACCGGTTTCTATTTTTACGATGAGGTAAGCAATGTAGTAGAACGTTTTAAATATGACGGCACAGGCGATCATTTTGTGGTATGGATTAGTACGGCACGTTCAGACCTGCCGGAAGGATTTCAGCAGACGGTGCTGAAGCTTCCTTCCGGAAAGGAGGTCGCGGCCTATCAGAACAAGTCTTTGGATGAAATGCAGGATTATTATCTGATATACGGCATGTATTCAGGGGGCGGAAACGGCTGGTATTTATATGATAACGCGCAGAATAACTATTTGAGATATGTCAGTGCTTTTACTGCGAATCCGCAGCAGCCGGACGGAGAAGAAGAGGAGGTAGCAAGGACAGTATCTTTAGTAAAATATAATTCTTTAAACGAAAAGTATACCCAGCTGAAAAAAAATAATGTCAGGATCGTAAGCATACTCGCAATAGCAATGGTACTTATTATTATTGTATTTACAGCTATTCTTCTGCGCAGCAGGGAAGAAGTGGAGGAAGCATCGGAAGGCAGCCGTTTAAAAAAGTCTCCAAGGCAAAGACGGGCTAAGCGGGAAGAGCCGATGTCAAAAAGTTCATTGGCGGCAGGCAGGGATTTTGAAAGCAGGACAGCGAAAAACGCAAAAAAAGTCACAAAGACGATTACGAAAGCATCTGAAAGAGAACCTGAGCAAAGAGGTCTTGGCAGGGGCAGCTTAAGCCGGCAGGAAGATGTCGCTGCGCCGGAAGAAATACGTGCGCAGATAAGCAGAGAGAAAAACGCTTCTTTGGAACGGCAGAAAAATGCCGCGCAGCAGCGGCCATATGAACAGAAGCGGAAGGAACAGCAGTTATATGAACAAAGGGTGAAGGAAGAGCAGCAGCTATATGAACAAAAGCTCAAGGAGGAGCAGCAATATGCTCAAAAGCTGAAAGAAGAGCAGCTGTATGAGCAAAAGCGGAAGGAGCCTGAATCTTATAAGCAGGGATTAAAAGAACAGCAGTCCTATGAACGACAGATGAAAGAACCGCAGTCTTATGAGCAGAGCCTAAAGAAACAGCAGGTAAAAGAGCAGCAGACTTATGAGCAAAAGCTGAAAGAGCAGCAGGCTTATGAGCAAAAGCTGAAAGAGCA